>JAKAIL010000007.1 GCA_021825235.1 Bacteroidota bacterium
GCAGATTTAATGAATTTGGAAACTGCTTAATGTACTTTATCTCGGTGTGAAAATCGTTTCCGAAATTCGTCGAGGCGTAAGATGACGAGTAATAGCCATTGTGATCCGCGGAAGTGCCGTAGTCGCCCCAGGTAATATAGGAAGGGTAGGCGTATGTCGGGTTCGGGCCAGCCGTTTCGGCATAGGTATTTAATGGAACTTGCTTCTCGGTTACAACACCAGTCGTATTATTTACCTCCTTGACATCGGCTACTGCATCGATCTCATAAACCGGATCAGAATTCTTCAGGCCATCATAGAGATGCTGCGAATTATCTAAGCGGTAGATAAAATCAAGGTATAGGATCTTACCATTCCCGAGAAAATCACCGTTGCCCGACAATTGTCCGCTTGCATTCAAATTGTAATCGAGAAAAACGCCGGTTCCATTATCGGCGCCCTGCGCTATTTGCCATTCCTTCCCGTTGCTTCCACCGTAGCCACCAGCTTTGGTGGTAAGTTGTCTCCACGGCCCGAGTGGAAAGCCCGGTGGTAACCCGATAGGTGCTTGACCCCTATTCTCACACCAATTGCAAGCCACGTCATTCTGCTCATCCGCAACCCATATTGTATTTTGGATCGGCTCCGCCGAATTGGCATCCGGCGTTTGATAAAAGGGATTTGGGTTATTGGGATCGTGATAAAAACAGACAAGATCGCCTGGGCCATACGTAATACCCGAGTTGTCGCCCGGATTTGGAACCCAAATGGCGGGTTCCCAATCATTGTTGGCAGGTGCATTGTCACCGCTGTTGGTAGTAAGACAGTAATAAACCCACTTCCGGCCACTTCCATCAGCATAATAAACGTATTG
Organism: Bacteroidota bacterium; assembly: GCA_021825235.1. Classification (GTDB taxonomy): domain Bacteria; phylum Bacteroidota; class Ignavibacteria; order Palsa-1295; family Palsa-1295; genus PALSA-1295. The sequence goes on from JAKAIL010000007.1 coordinate 854, forward strand.
GCCATTCGTATATCCCCCTGCGGGGTTTTGCGTCCACTGGCTTATCGGGGCAAGGAAGTTGTTTGCGGAGCCGTCCCCCCAATCGCTCGCTCCGGCGGCCGGCTCTTGCGAAGCCTGTTCATCGGTGTTACACTGCCAGAGATATCCGTTATGAATAGCATATTCGCCCTTCCAGCATTTGAGTCCCGTTGACCATACCACCGGGTTCATCCATACAGACCAATGGGCGTCTTCCGGCGGAACTGTTGTGGAAGCGGAAGACGCCGTGCAGCGCCATAGCACCCCGGCATACGTAACATAATCGGCGAGCCCGGCAGAATTGCTTTTGCTATAACTGTGACCTGAAACCCACGGTCTCGGAGTCTGCACCTGCGCCCAATAGGTGGTTTTCCCATCCGACGACTGTGCAGTAAGCGATCTCTGTGTATTGGTGGTGACGCATACCCACTGGGCTCCGCTTGGATCCGTGACGAGGTTCCCCGGCTGGTACGTGGCATTTGGATCCCACGGTGGAGCGTACCATGCGTTATTCAAATCCCATGCCGAGAGGCCTACTTCATTCGATGCGAGATCGATATCCGATTCGAAATAATAGGGATTATAACCGAGACCGAAGGTCCCTGAAGGGAAAAAGTAATCCACGCCGTTGACCCCATTGGTGGCACGGTCCCCTCCGAAGCCAATGGCAGCCTGTCCGGAACCCAAATTCAGGGGAGCTCCATTGTACCACATGTTCAGGCCAAGCTGGGGAAGGTAGGTGCTTTCATTCCCACCGATACCAAGCCCATTCAATAGCCCACCGAGGGGGAACACCGAAACCGGCGGTGATGGCGGCTGTGGCGATGGTGCTTGTGCCTGAACGGGTGCATGTGCTAATGCGAACAGTGCGAGCGCGCAAAATATGCGCCGAAGTCCGGATAGTTCCGTCCGGGGATGAGATGTTGTTTGCGAGTGTGCCATTTTCGGCCTCTGAATCTTGTGATGAGAACGATGAACAGGATCATCGCACGATGACGAGCTTCGCTCGTGCCTCGTGCCGTGATCCGTGAATTAAAACTTCATACACTCCTGAGGCGAGATGCGGGAAATACATCCGCTCTTGCTCGGCGCCTCCAAGCATTCGGATGGTTCCCGATTGTACGACCTCGCCTAAAAGGTTATACACTTCATAATCTGCCATTTCCGCTTCCGGCCACATAATGGTTGCCACGCTCCACAAGCGTGTCGGATTTGGCGAAAGCGTAAATGCGATACCATTCCGGGTAGGTATGTCTTTTACCTGCGCCCATTGTGAATCGAGGTGAACCGGAATTTGATCCGTGCCATAATAGAGCCACAATGTGCCTGGGAAACTGGAAGTGAGATCATCTCTTGACCGTCCTTCCAGGAAATCTTCCAGTGAATCGGAGTTAGCCGTCAGCGTATCTCCTCCGCCGGCGGAAGTGGACCGGTTCCAAATGTCGATCTTATTGTCAAGCGCTTTGCCGGTCATATAAAAATTATCCCACCAGGAATCGCCCCAGCCGGCTTCGACTAATATGAGATGATTGCCCGTGCCGGTCATATCTCCAGCATCCTCGGGCGGGAATTGGCACCAATCGTAGTCAGGGCTCGATCCGAATCCAAACTTTGGGTGTGTAATCGCGAATGCAGCGCTATCGAGCGTAAGTCTGTAACTACCGAAATCCGGATTGCCCCGAAAGATGTAAATAGAAAGTGGTGATGATCCGGAGTCGATGAAGCCGACCATAAGCAGATCAACCGAGCTATCGATTCTTCCCCTGGGCAAAGCCCGCATTGGAGTATAGAAGGGCAACACAAAGCCGGAACCATTCCCATTGAAATGCACAAACCAATATGGTGGAATAAAAAAAGTGTCGTTGGTAACTTCCTGCTCGAACTTCCCGAGTGAAAATGGTGGATCGTTCCTGTAATAACATAAATTGCCCCTCGGATCGGCGACAATAAGATCATCCCGGCCTACGCCTCGAAAATCGCCCTGGATGCAATCCCGAGTCGCAGTTGACGTTGGTTTCATCGGGTACCACAAGAGAGAAGTATCCTCAGTCACAGTATCCCTGCCAAATAATTTACTGCCCCCGCGGTACAAGAGAAGATAGGCAGTATCATGGGATGCGAACGGGAATACCGTATCCCGCCAATCCGTATAAGCACTAAGCACGATGTCGTCAACCGTATCGTTCATAAGATGTGCCAGGTACGGTTGTATAAGGTTCCTGCCAAATCCAAAATCGCCTTTAGAATTACCCCGGGGGATATTGGGTAACAAGTCAGTGTACCGGGTTGAGTCATAGTTCCCTTCTCCATCCGACCAATATATTCTCCAGATTCCCCTGACAAAAAGATCGAGGTGCTTTGTATCTCGAAAGTGGCCGGCGACGAAACCATCATAATAGGAAAGAAAGAAGGGATCAAAATTCTGGATGTGTTGCTTCAACTTATGGAGATCGAACGTCGGCCCCGTTTCCACTTGCGCCAGCGCTACGGAGGGGGAGAGGTTTCCGATGAACATATTGCCATAACTTCCATCGGGCTTTGGCCCGAGGTTTATTAGAGCGCTCATTCCCAAAAGCTGCCCCGGCGCACCCATGATTGTATCCATCTCGCTCGGGTCGCCAATTTGCGGGAAGTAGCAATTCGAGTCCAGCGAGGGGTTTTGGAAGGGTGGGTTGCTTTGGGCATACACCACCACCGGGCCAGAAGCCGCAACCATGGTTGCGAAAACGGCCCATACGAGCAGCAAAGCAGAAATTCGAAGTACTTTCATGGTAACAGTAACCCTCAAATGGAAGGAACGTTACACTAACCGGGTACAAATCTACGGCAAAAATTTTGGGCGTGTGTGAAACAGGACTCTGCCTTCAACCCGCCCTGCACTCTGCCTAAATCATTACTTTTCGAGAACTAAGCGTCGAATTCTACGGATGTGATGTCATGTCGCGTCCAATGAAAGCCAGAACCGCAACCGGCATGAACTCCGTGCTGACCCCCGGTGCCTCCGTTGCCGCCGGAGGCGAAGCCACGTTCACGGTCTCCGAACTCACGAAAGCGATCCGCGGCGTGCTGGAGCCAGCATTCACGAATGTCATCGTCGAAGGCGAAATTTCCAACTTTATTGACCACCGCTCCGGCCACCGCTATTGGACGCTCAAAGACGCGGAATCCCAAATCTCCTGCGTATTCTGGAAAAGCCGGATGCTTTCGTTCGAGCTTCGGGACGGAATGAAGGTCATCTGCCGAGGGCGGCTTACGGTCTATCCGCCGCGAGGGAACTATCAGCTCGATGTCTTCCAGGTACGCCCGAGCGGCATTGGCGATCTGGAACTTGCCTATCAGGAACGATACAATCGGCTGCGTGCCGAAGGCCTTTTCGATGAACGCCGCAAGCGGCCCATTCCCCGGTTCCCGCAGACGATTGGTATCGTTACCAGCGAAAATGGCGCGGCCCTGCACGATATTCTCACGACACTGGAACGGCGCTGGCCGCTGGCGCGCGTCCTTTTGAGACCCGCCTCCGTGCAGGGCATCGGAGCGGAGCTGGAGATTGCGCAGGCGATAAGGGAATTTAATATGCTTACTCCCCCTCCACCCCCCAACCCCCTCCTCTTGCAGAGGAGGGGGAGTGATATACCAGACGTGCTCATCGTGGGCCGTGGCGGCGGTTCCCTCGAAGACCTTTGGTGCTTTAACGAGGAAGCGGTTGCGCGGGCAATCTTCGCATCGAAGATACCGGTTATCAGCGCCGTGGGACATGAAGTTGATTTTACGATTGCCGATTTCGTTGCCGATCTTCGCGCGCCGACTCCAACGGCTGCCGCTGAACTCGCCACACCGCATCAGGGCGAACTACTGGGATTTATTACCGCCGAAGAACTGGGGCTCGCCCGGCTTGTGCGCGCACGGCTGAACGCACTGAATCTTCTCATCGAGAAAGCTTCGGATTCTCGCTCGCTCGTTGGCGGCCTCAGAAATGTAATCGCCACGCGCCGCGCGGAATTGAATGCAGAGATTTTGGGCGCATCCCGCGCGGCTATCCATTCCGTTGAACGGATCCGCCTTAAGTTCGAACGTGATACCGCCAGGCTTGCCGCGATGAACCCCGACCGCGTGCTCGACCGCGGCTACACCGCGCTTGAATCTCTGGACGGGAAGATTATCCCACGCCTTTCACAGCTTTTGGAACGCGAAGAAAAAAGCGGCATTCTCATCTTTGCCGATGGAAGGATAACCGTTCGTTTCGACTAAGGGAAGAGGAGCCATTCACCCATAAACGTGACTTTAAAGCTCCGGCTATTGTTGCAGAATATCCATGGCAAAAACTTCCACCCGCAAATCTTCCGCAGCCGACGAAGCCCCGTCCTTCGAATCCGAATTCGAACGGCTGACCGTAATCGTCGATAAGCTCGAACAAGGCAATGTCCCGCTGGCCGAAATGCTGACGCTTTATGAAGAGGCGATGACACTCTCGGCGCGCCTCAAACAGGTCCTCACCGAGGCGGAATTACGCGTCGAAAAGCTGGCGGCGGTGCATGAGGAGGGGGTAATGGAAATGGGTATCCGGGAAGAGAACAATTTGCCCGATTCCGAGGATTTATTTTAAGCATGCATTAGATTTCCAAAATATCTCAAGGCTTTTAGCCCCATTCAATCCGTGGTGGCATGCCACAGATGCATCAGCTAATTCAGGATCTAATAGCACAAGGAAAAAATCCTCGGCATACCCTCTATTACTCGATGGATGATCCAGCGCTCTTACTCAATACCGGGAGCGCGACGAGGAAATAGACTTCATTGTACATGCCGGGACGGAACCGCTACCTCCCCGTTGAAGTCAAATATCGCGAGCAAATCTCCGATCGCGATACTCAGATGCTTCGAAGATTTCAATCGAGGTATTTGAAGTGCGTTCGACCGATATTGGTCATCACGAAAAGCTGGGAGGACTTCGGTAATGCCGTGGCTCCAAACGACACACGCGAAGTATTTCGATGGCCCCTTCCCCTTTTTCTCATCATGTTTGGCTGAGGCTATTTGCGTGAACGTTTTCCCCCAATCCGAGGATTTATTCTGATTATCATGACCGCACCGGACATCTCTTACCCCCTCCTGAGCACCATCGACACTCCAGAAGACCTTCGCAAGCACCCCGTGAGCGATCTTCCTGCGATTTGCGACGACGTCCGCGAATATCTCATCGATACCATCGCGCAGACGGGCGGCCATTTCGGTGCGGGTCTGGGCGTTGTGGAACTCACGGTCGCGCTCCATTATGCGCTGGATACGCCCAACGACAAGCTCGTGTGGGACGTAGGCCATCAGGCGTATCCTCATAAGATATTAACGGGCCGGAAAGACCGGCTCAAAACCATCCGCCAAAAGGATGGGCTGGCGCCATTCCTCAAACGCGAGGAGAGCCAGTACGATGTATTCGGCGCAGGTCATGCATCGACCTCCATCAGTGCCGCGCTGGGCATTGCTACCGCCCGCGATTACGCCGGCGAGGACTACAAAGTCGTTGCCGTTATTGGCGATGGTTCCATGACGGGCGGCATTGCCTACGAAGCGCTCAATAATTGCGGTATACTCAAGAAGGACATACTTGTCATCTTGAATGACAACCAAATGTCCATCGCGCCCAACGTATGGGCCTTGCACGAGCATTTTAATTCGTTTATTACGAATCCAGCGCTCCGCAAATTCAAGGACCAGGTCTGGGAGAAATTGAGCGGTCACACGCTGCTCCGTTCCGCGGGAGCGAAACTCGTCGATGCCATGAAAGCGGCGATGACGCCGGGCATGATGTTCGAATCGCTCGGCTTCAAGTATTTTGGCCCGATTGCAGGCCACAATGTTACGCGGCTCGTCGAAATGCTCCAGTTCCTGAAGCTGCAGAGCGGCCCACTGCTCCTCCACGTGATTACGGAGAAGGGCAAGGGATATGCGCCAGCCGAGTCGCACGTGCAGCGCTATCATGCAGCCTCCGGCGCGTTCGATAAAGTTACCGGCCTCGCCGTCTCGAAGCCCGTGCTGGGCCCGCAGCCCCCGGAATACACGAAAGTTTTCGGCAAAGCCATGGCCGAGTTGTGCAAGGTCAATCCCAAGGTTGTTGGCATCACCGCCGCCATGCCGGATGGGACCGGCCTGAACCTTCTTCAGAAGGAAGTTCCAGACAAGTTCTTCGACGTTGGCATTGCCGAGCAGCACGCGGTAACCTTTGCCGCCGGCATGGCCACGGAAGGCATGGTCCCGGTCTGCGCCATCTACTCCACCTTTCTCCAGCGCGCGTTCGACCAAATCATTCACGATGTCGCGCTCCAAAAGTTACCAGTCATTTTTGCAATGGACCGCGCTGGCATCGTTGGCGCGGACGGCCCAACGCACCACGGCGCGTTCGATCTCTCCTACCTGCGGCTCATCCCGAACATTACCATCATGGTCCCAAAGGACGAGCAGGAATTGCGGGATATGCTCTTCACCGCGGTAGAGCATGCCTCCGCGCGCTCCGGGCCGATGGCGATACGCTATCCGCGTGGGGCAGGAATCGGGGTGCCGTTAGCGGACCACGGCTTTAGCAACGTTCCCATTGGGCACGGGGAAATGCTGCGCGATGGCGAGGAGGCCGTTATAATCGGAGTCGGGCCGATGCTGTACGAAGCGATAAAAGCCGCAGAGGATTTGGAACGGAAAGGGATGTCCGTAGCGGTTGCCAATGCGCGGTTTGTCAAGCCACTCGATGCGGCACTAATAGATGGGCTTGCAGCGCGTTTCAAGCATATCATCACACTCGAGGAGAATGTCGTAGCCGGTGGGTTTGGAAGCGCGGTGTCGGAGTTCCTCGCGTCGCGGAAAACGGAGGACAAGCTAAAGCCGGATGAGCGATCATCCGTCCTCCACCTGGGCCTGCCGGACCGCTTCATCGAGCATGGCTCGCCGGCTGGACTTCTGGAAGATTGCGGACTTAGCCGCGAGGGAATCCGGGAACGGGTACAGCAACTCCTTGCAACCCGGCAGCTCGAGCCCGCCACTCGGGCGGTCCGCTAAGATTCGTTCCGGATTTACTCGCGGACGAGCATTACGGTCTTTGTTTCCTCGCTGGGCCCGCTTTGTGCAGCGATACGAAGCATAATAGCCCCACGAACATTCGCCAGCTGCGAGGATAAGTCGAGGGTGCTTTCTCCCATGCTCATTCCTTGTGCCAGACGAAGCACCTCACGCCCGGCAACATCGTAACCAACGATAGAAAGCGTCGCTGGCTCGGCAAGAGTAACATCGAGTGCGCCATTGGCCACCATAGGATTAGGATAGACCGAAGCATTTAGAATAATCCGAGCGCCATTCGATGGCCGTGTACTTACTACGGCATTCGAAATGTATTGCGGTTCCATATTATAGAAAATGGTCACTACGAGGTTAGAAGATCCCCAGATGCCAGCCTGGGTCGGATTCGGGAACGTAAGGATGCTGTCCTTCTTCATATCGACCAGCGGAGTCGTTGCTTCATAAGGACGAATCCAGATTCCCTTAATGATACTCGGAATCTGCGAAGGATCCCAATAGATGCTACCAGGGTAGTTATCGAACGAAACGCCCATCGAGTAATTAATTGCAAACGAAGCAGTAATGGGCTTATGGCGAATATCCACGGTCGTGCCCGAACCATCGGGACGCGTAAACCAGAAATCGTTACCATTGAACATGCCACCGGGATAATCCGAGACCTCTCCGAATGTGGAATCATCATACGCGCTGGCATTATCGCTGGCCATTGGATCGTAACCAATTGCCCGGCCCAGAAGGGTTGCCAGGGAACCATCGGAAAAGGTATCGGCAAAATGGATATCGAGATGGAATTCCGCATTCGATGGGCTACCGGATTGCGCCTGCAATTTGCTGACTGTCAAAAGCACACTAAGCGGGAGGAGTAGAAGGAAGGATATGTAAAATGGTCGTCTCATTCAGTCCCTATAGGATTTCATAACCAGAAAGCTTAAAGCGGGGGTCCGTATGATTGCTCATACGGCAGCCCCCGCTTTAAATAACATCTCTCGTGCCTGTTTGTTACAGGCTGAGCAGGCTTAGTGCTGTAAATTCATCGTCTGGGTTTGGACGAAATTGCCCGCTTTCAGCGTGTAGTAGTAGGTGCCCGAGGGCAGGTGCGTGCCATCGAACATCGCCTGGTGCGGACCGGCATCGACCGTGCTGTTTACCAGCGTCTGAACCGCCTGGCCCAGCTCATTATAAACCACCAACGATACCACCGACTGCTGTGGCAGTGAGTAGTTGATCACCGTGGTCGCCGGGAACGGATTCGGGCTGTTGATGCTCAGCGAATAACCCGGAACGTTCGAACCGATTCCGTCCTGCTTTTCCGCAATGCGGACCTGCGTGATGCTCGAGTTGGAGATCGTCACGATGCCGTTGTTATCGGCCGTACCGAGCACGTTCCCGTTCATATCAGTGACCTGTACCGAACCATAGAGGTTCGTGAACTTCATCGTCACCGGGAAGGCCTTCGAATGAAGGTCCATCACGTAGGAAGCATGATTGTAGCTCATGTTACCGCTGTTGGCGTCGAATCGCGCATCGAAGGAGCGGAAGTTAGCCGGCATTTCGAAGCGGGCTTCCGGAACCGTAGTCGTCGCCTGGCCGAAGTACAGGTCCTGACCATTGTCACTCGCATCCTGGACGAAGACATGGGTAAGTTCACCCAGGAGTTGCTCGCGAGGAGTTGTTTTGATGGTACTGGAACCCGGCTGCATAGCCACGCCGCCTGGCGGTGGTGCCGGCGTAGTTAGGTTAACGAATCCGGAGTGGTCCACTTTGATGAAGTAACCACGGCCGGGTGTAAAGAAGACTGTTTGGTCATAACCGTGCTGCGGCGTGAACTCCCACATCCATGGCGTGACACCATCGGTCGTGAGCAGGTTCGGTGGCGGTGCGCCTGGATTCGGCGTAAGTGTAAAGGTGGTCAGAGGATCGAGCAGACTACCCGGGCTGCTCGTTCCGCCGATGGTATTCCATCCCTGCGAAATGGCAACACCGCTATAGCTGTATGACTTGACACCAGCAACCGTTACATCGGTGCCGATGTAGTCGCCGTATCGAACCATGTATCCGCGCCCGAACTGGAGCAGATTCGCCGGTGGCTGTTGCCAGCCACTCTGTGAGGTGTACAGGAATGGCGAAGTGACCGCGTGTGGGAAAATGACCGATGCATCCTCATTCGGAGGAACAACGGGAAGCGAAATGAGCGTCCAGCTATTCAGCTTGAGGAATGTTCCGATATTGGCAAGGGTCGCCGGTGTGTACTCGATAAAGAAGGAGTCGATCCGGTGATCGGAAATCGTGACGCACTCCATGCCGTTCTGGTCGAGTGTCGCGTTACGCAGATCGATGCCCTGCTCGCTTCCATTGAGGGTAAACTTCATTACGATGCGTGCACCTGCGGGGAAATCCGCCGGATCGACGCAGACTTTTTCCGGATAACAATTGACATTGCCCGGATTGAAGATTACCTGATAGATAATGGTGGTATCCGTGTTCGAAGAACGAATATCGCGAGTCATGCCAGCAAAATTCGGATCCTGGAATTCCGGATCCGCATTCGTATTGAGCGGCTTGAAGTACGCATAGCATTGTCCGATGGACTGCCAGTACGCTACGTCCGCGTTGCTAAGGGTATCTTCGCCATAGAGCACATCGATACCATCCGTCGCACCGGGTCCGGTGCCGAACGTAATTGTATTCGAGCAGACCGGACTACAGCTATTGGTCAGGTTCAGACGAATGCCCGTTCCGCCCGGATTGGGTTCATTCGGTGAAGCCAGCTTGACAAAGCGTACTTTCAGTTTGAGCGGTGAATTCGATACTCCATCGCTTTGGAATGTAACGGTTGCATAGTACACTCCCGGCGCGCCGACTTTCGTCGGGTCCGCGGTTAGATAGAGATTGAGTACCGTACCACCAAAGGCTTTGGTGTAGTCAATCGCATCCCAGCCTAAGAACATGCTCTGCGAGCCGCCGGGCGAATTAAGGTTCACCGAAAGCCACGGCTGATCGGAGGTAACCGTGATATTATCAATTTCCGTATGACTGACGGCGTCATCGAACTGGAGCAGGCGCGTGACCTGTCCGCCGGCGACGGTCGGATCATAGACCATATCCGGCATGAGCGAATCGTTAGCACCGCCCGCGCCGTCCAGCAAGGCAATCAGGTTGAGCGGCCGGAGTTCGAACGTCGGCTGATCGGTGATATCCACTTCGAGTTGACCGGTGTTGGTACCGCCAAAGGGACCAATACCGCCGCCGAAGTTGCCGTGGGTATAATCAAAGCGCGGCATACCGACCGGATTGATAAGCGAATCGCCAACGTGATCGTTAAAGGTTGCGCTATCCAAATGCAAAATGTCGTTGACGTTTTGGCTTGGAATCGTACGGAAGCGGAGCCACAGCAAGATGCCATTGTGCTCGGAATAGCCGGTGTCGCCGCGCGACGCATAATTGTTGGCAAGCGGCACCTGGCTTGCACCCGCAATGCGGATCACATGCTCGAAGGGGTTATTAATGTTGCCGGTGGACTGATCGCTGTACGTCACAAAAAAGGTCCGCGCAAGTCCGGTATCAAGCCGGGCCGTTACCGGGGCATTGTTGGAACCGTCCACGATGGACGGGCCGGTCATAACGATGGGCGAACCGTGTCCCGTATCGAGCTGCATCACCTGATTGTGATACCAGACCTGGAAACTGAAGCTCCGGATCGGCTCGAGGTGCTGGCCAAAGTGCTGGCCGTCATTGTTGCCAGGCGGCACAATGCCATTATTGTTGAATGACGTATCTACCTCGTTGTAGACCCAAACCGGCACGAGGAAGTATCGCTCGCCATTACCCCCGGGTACGGGTACCCGCTGGATACCATCGTGCGGCGGAACGCTGAAGTTCCGAAGGGATAATGTCGGATACATTCGAATCAGAGGATAGCTCTGACTACGGACCGGCGTCGTGAAACTGCCGAGTAGCACCAGGGCGACAAGCAACGTTGCCGACGCCCATAAGCCGTATAGCTTGCGCATGGCCTTATTCTCCTTAATTGTAAAATTGTTAGGGTTCATCATACCTGACAACTAATTCGTTATTAAAAACTTTGTTACACCCCCGAAGGGGAAATTTTCATTCTCTCTATGGCTATCGCTCGATCGCGAGTACCTGCTCTTCTTCCACGGCTCCGCTCGAACTCCGAACGATCACGTGATAGATTCCGCTCGGTATCGCCGATGGTATTGCCCACGCGACGGACCGTCCCTTCCATTCGTACAGAAGCCTTCCCAGCATATCGTAAATACCGATCGTGGAATGACGGGTTGCGTCCTCGATGTGCACTTCCGTGTTCGCCGGATTCGGATCGATATTCACGTGCTGTCCCGGAGCCGCTGCTTGCGCTACGGCATCGGGCAGCGTCCCTGCCATGCAGATCTCATTTCCCAGGTAGATCGTGTTACCGATCCATCCCATCGAATCTGCCGGCCGGAACGATACATCACTAAGCTCGGTGCAGATGGAATCTAATCCCACCAGCGCCACAAAGGATGCCGTGCCCACCGTGTCCCCTCCTGTAATCACCCCGGAAGGTGCTCGGAGCCAAGCCCGCACTTGCTGGCGGCCAATCGGTACTGCCATGCTCGTTGTCGAATCGTCCAGAATTGCGGGCGAAACGCTCAGCCGCTGAAGGGAGAGCACCGTGCTATCATACGAAAACGACAATAGCGCCCGTTGCACGTTTGCGCTCGATATATTCGATACGATGATCGGTAAATCGAACCCGACAGAGTCCGGGCTATATCCCGACGTTACTCCATGCACCGAAACCGGCGGTGTGCTTAGCACGACGTGTCCTGCATTCGACTTTGCGCGAATCCATCCATCCTGGCGAATTACGTTATCGACATTTTCGGAGGCATCGAACAAAGGGAATGTTAGGTCCCAATGCAGGAACGCGGTGTCGGCAAGCCGTGGATTGACCCGGAATCGAATGCGAAGGAGCACAGGATTCGTCGTGTCAATTTCCGATTGGCCCAGCGCCGTAATGCCTAAGTGGCTGGGCGTTGTATCGAAGAGCATCGCCGATGCCGTCCCGTCCAGATCGTATCCGATCGGAAGGATTTCCGACGAGTCATAGCGAAAGCGCAATTGAACATAGTCAATGTTGTGAGGATGCGTCGAAGTGAATGTATAATACACATTCACAGTAACCGTATCACTCGCTCCAACCGTCACGGTATCGAACCATGCACGGAAGACGTTTTGCGCATCTGCCCGCTCCACCAGGAGTCCGCTTAGCACGGAACCAACGAGAAGCACCGTTGAAAGTAGCCTCATCGTCTTAGCCATAGATTTTCAAAGAACGCGGTTCGTTGGGCCGCGCAGTACGCGGCCCGTTCGAAACTTAGCGAATGACCTGCATCTTCTCCGTCTTGGTGAAGTCCGGGGTCACAAGCTGATAGTAGTAAAGTCCACTGGAAACTTCATTTCCGTTTGCATCGCGGCCATCCCAGGTAACGGTGTTCTCACCGGCCGTGCGGCCTTCGCCGGAAACCAGCGTGCGCACTTCGTGACCGAGCATATCGTAGATGCGGAGCGTCACGACTTCCGGCGTAGCCAGCATGAAGGGAATCGTCGTCTCGCCAGAGGCAGAGACCACGAACGGATTCGGCACATTCTGATCGAGCGAACTCGCGACGGTTGCGCTTTCCGCGCCAAGCTTGAGTGCTACGTGCGATGCCGGCACGCCCTCATCGTTGACTTTTACATTGGTCATATCGAAGCTGGCGCTGGTATTGGCGGGATTCAGGAACTCGAGATAGGCAAGCGTCTGCCCATCGGTGAAGGTGCCGCTTGTTGCAAGGGCAATGCGACCCAGTTTCACGTTCGAGGCGACGAGCGTTCCACTCGGAGCGCGCGTTCCCACAAATTCGAGCCCGCTTGCCGCGAGGCCCTTTAAGTTCATTGCCACCGAGAGCGGCCCATTGACCTCGCCGTGTACCACGATCGGCACCAGCAGGGTAGAACCGTCCGTCTGGATATTCGAAACGTCCGCGCTGATACCGGACACATCGGTGGTATGAATGTCCGCCGCTTTATAGCCGGGAACCGGTAACGGCATCGGCCACGGAAGCTCCGCAAGTTTGCCGGCCAGATACATCATGATGTACGCGGCATCGTACGGAGTGGTAAAGTAGAAATACGTACCGAAGTTAGGATCGAGCTGGTTTGGATGGAACACGCCCTGCGCATCATGATAGCCGCGACCATCATGGTTGGCATCGCCGTGGAATGCCGCGCGTCCTTCAATGGAATCGAGCGGTATGTCGTTGGAACTCGCCTCGAGGATCAGCATAGCATCCTGGAGCGAAACGAACAAGCTCTGGTTCTGGCGGACCTGCATGTTCGGGCTGTTCGATTGCAGCAGCATCACATCGCCATCACCCCACTGATTGAGCAAAGCGATACCATTCGGCACGAGCTGGATCGCGCGGCCCGGTAAGCACAGGTCAGGATTGATCGCCGGATTCTGGCTGGAACCAGCCGTCGGCGGCCAGCAGGAAGTGCGGGTTACCGTATTGTAGCGGACGGAATCGAGATTGTCCGACGTGTACAGTGCATTGATGTGCGTGAATCCAGCGGAGTCGTTCGCGCCGACCACCGCACCGACCGTTTGTACGGTCCCGTTGGTACCGATTGGCCCATACTGGAACTCGAACGTGGCACGATCGTCCGGAGCAGCCATATCGTAGGCTTTCGGATTTTCGCGAATGATGAACTGGAAAGACGCGATCGAATTCGGGTTTGTCTTATCGTTGATGTTCAGATTCGTCCATTCGACCGTGAAGGTATGGATAAACTTGAACGGCAGGGAGTTCGGATCGACCGTGGCTGCAGGCACGGATGTCGTCTTATACGAAATTCTCGACGGTGTGTAGCCCGGTTCGGTGGTACGATAATAATGGTCGCCCCAGTATGGTGCCAAGCAATTGTTTGGCAGGACCGAGCTGAACATGTTGTTATTATTGGCCGGCGTGACCGGGATGGGTTGCGTTCCAAGCGTTACCCAGCCATTGACGTTCACGTTGACCGTGCTATACTCGTTGCCGTTATAGCTGAAATTAAAACCGGTCGGGATGCTGTCAGCCGTGCCGTCATCCGGATCGGGCTGTCCCGAGAAGTTAAGAAATGACGTGACCGGGATAAGCGTGGCACCGGCTAACGGGTTGTAAAACTCGTTGACCACCTGGACCGTGTAATTGCCCCAAACCGGCTGTACGCCTAATTGGGCGCTTGCCCGTTGCGCCAGGCCAAAGACTCCGAAAGCGAGCGCGGCCAGCGCGAGGAAAAACCGTTGATAAAGTTTCATGGGTCTGATACTCCTGAAAAGTTGTCCTATAAACACTTTTGAATGATTGCTCTCCACTGAGCAGCTTTCGGCGGCTCCGGAAGACTTCTTAAATAATCTCCGAAGCCGCCAAAAGTTACACCTTAATGTGCGTTTCTAACGAGCGACATATTCACGGTCGCGTTGAACGTGCCGGCCGACATGTGCGCGATATATGCGCCATCCGGTACGGCCGCACCCGATTCATCCATTCCATCCCACGTTACAGGATAGGAACCTGGATCGAGCTGCTCGTTGACGAGCGTGCGCACCAGCGTGCCCTTGGCATCGTATATATCGATGCGTACATTCGAGCGGTGCGCGACGGAGAAGTTCAGCGTCGTGGTACCTGCGAATGGGTTCGGGTAGTTCGGTTCGAGCGCGAAGACCGGCTGTGCCGAACCCGTTCCGACACCGGAGCTGGCCGGCACGAAGACGATGAGTGCATTCGTCAGGCCCTGGTCGCGAATCTGCAGGCACAGCGAGTCCGAACTGATGCGCGTCAGCGTGTACAGGCTATTATCGATATTGGCTGCGCCAGTGGCCATGTCAATATTGAATTCCTGCGTATTGACCGGATTTCTCAGGTAGAAATGTCCGGTCTTATACGTACCCGACAGGCTGCTCGTATCCATGCACGAGGAGTTCCAGCAAATATTGACCGGATAGAGGCTTCCCGCGCCGCCCGCTTCGTTACCCGGCTGGAACTGGACCTGCCAGGTGAGCAAGGCATTCGGATTTGCATTGCTGCGGACGTCCACCGTGGAACCTTCGAGCTGGCCGCCAATCGGCAGAATCCAGCGTGCATCGAAGGCGCTCTTCGGCGGAGCCGGAGCAGTTTCGAATTCGCAATACACGATGTCCAGCGAATCGGTACCGAACTGGCCTGCACCGAAGCAGAGACGCTTGATGTCCTGCAATGGATGGAGTTCCGTCACGGCATTGGATACCCAAATCGAGCATTCGAAGGCCGGCTGAGCACCCAGGTGTACCGGGTAGGTCAGCGTGTCGGTAGCGCCGGAGGCATCGGTAACCTTCAGGCGTACATACTCTGGCTGGATCGTCGTGCTATTGAACCAGTCTTGCGATTCGTTGTACTCGCCGCAGACGTTCAGTTTCATCGTGTCGGTTGCCAGGCGCCCGTTGATGGTCGTGCTGTCGTTCAAGGCGAACTTCACCGTTACACGCGGATCGAGCGACGATACCGTCAGCGTATCCGCACCGCACGGACCCCTGAGGAGATCGCGGTCATAGACGAAGGCGCTGTCGCACCATGCTGTACCGTTCGTCACGCACATCTCGCCCGGACCCTTCACGAAGAAGGGCGGATGGTTCACGGAATCGACCGGCAATCCGAATTTCTTCCATGTTGCCACGCAACCCGTGATTACCTGACCAGGCACATACGATCCATCGGTTACGAGTACTTCCACCGAATCTTCGCCGCAAATCGTCTGCAAGCGCGGAGCATCGGTATCACCCGGGGTTCCGGTAAGCACACCCGAATACGGATCGATCGAGAGCCATTTCGGTGTGGTACCAATAAGCGTGTCTGGCGTGCCGATTTCCGGCGAACCATCTGGCTTTTCGCCAACCTGGTGCGGCACATCGTGATAGACAAGCGCCGTGTCGCCTAAGTAGATCAGGTGATAGGTAAAGTACTGAGTCGGGTTCGGATCCTGAACGATGATGCGCTCGATAGAATCCGGGTTCTGGAAGTTCAGGCTATAATCCTGGCCTTCGCGTGCCGTGTCCAACAGGGTGTTGGTGATGGTCGGCACGAAGAGAATCGGCACCTCCCAACGATTGAGTGTCTTGCCTGTATGGCCATCGTTTGCTTCGACACCGACGATGGTATCGAGATTCAACTCGCCATTGACCTGCGGATTCGGCAGGAGATATGGTCCCTGGCCATTCTGGCCGGTGGAAACCGCCGTAAGCGAATCCAAGCGGACGTGGATGATACCACGCGTCTTGAAGTTCGGATCGGTGCTATCGATCGGCACATAGATTCCGCCGCGCGGCTCGACCATCCAGGAGGGCTGGGTCGCGAAATCATAGCTGGTACGTCCATAGCGGAAGTCCCATGCGGGATGCATAGACTTATCGAGCGATGTTGCCGGTGGCAGCATCTCAGCAGCCGCGGCGGAATCCTCGAGCTCGTCGTCGGTCTGCAGATCGACATCATAGCGGAGTGAATCCGCAAGGATGGCGCTATTGCACGCCACGCTGAACGGCTGGAAGACCGGCAGG
Source organism: Bacteroidota bacterium (assembly GCA_021825235.1). Classification (GTDB taxonomy): domain Bacteria; phylum Bacteroidota; class Ignavibacteria; order Palsa-1295; family Palsa-1295; genus PALSA-1295. Next base: position 17,550 of record JAKAIL010000007.1, read on the forward strand.
CTATCCATGACCACGATACGGAAGTGATAGGTGGCCGTGGACGAGTGGACACAAAGCGTGTCCGGGTTCGCCATAGTCGTATCCGGCGTCCTTGCGCAGTTCATGCTCGGTGGGAATACCCACATGCTGAGTGCAAGGCTGTCCGGTCCGAGTGCTCCAGGGAATCCCTGAAGCAATCCGGACTCCGAAGTGAAGTTCGGCGGGAAGTTGGTAAGCGTTGCCGTTACACCTTCGCCGCCCGGCACCACGTCCGGATTGTGCGGAGTGCCACTGAGCAGCACATAGCCATTGGACCCCGTAATATTCTGGTTATAAATCACGGTCTGCTTCAACCAGTGATTCAGGCGGACATGCGCACGGACGGAATCGGCCGCGGCAGCCGTGTACGTATTACCGGGTTGTCCGGGAACCGGCGAACCTACGGCAGGAATGACATCGCCCTTGAAGAGGTCCGGTGTTACCGATATCGCAAGCTGCGTATAGTTACCCGGATTGAAGAGGAATCGCGGATCGTAGAACTGATTCACATCGTAGCCCGCCACGCGGAAGAGTGTGTGCGCGGCATCGCTCGCATCATAATTCACGTCCTCATGCACAAACCGAACGTTCGGGTTATAGGAATCGGAGGCAAGCTGCGGCACATCGGCCACAAAAGCCGGCGGCAGCACATCGCCGATGGTGAACTGGAGGCCATGCGCAATCGCGTAGGCCGGTCCATATTTCCAAAGCTCGGTGCGGCTGATGACAAGGATATTGTCACCCGGGCGGACCGGAAGTGTATGATACCGCTCGCCGGCATACCACTTCGAAATAGCGGGGATGCCTTCATGGCAGATGCTATCGCCCGGCGTAGAGCCGTTGAAGTCTGCAAGGCTGAGCGAATACTCGCGGCCATGGAGGGCGGCGCTGTCTTCGAGCATCGAAGCGCGCTGGACTTCCGCAAAGGTCATCGTGGACGGACGGAGCAGCGAGTATGTGTAGAGCGCTTGCTCACGCAGGGTTGGATGACGTTCGGTAATTGAAGAATCCGGCACGAAGTCGAGGCGTCCCTGATAAATCTGCTGAGCGTCACTGGTACCTTCAGCCGCTTTGGTCTCCTTCAGATTGACGCGGACGAATTCGTTCGTGGTCGTATTGAAGACCATGAATACCGTATAGTTCCGCGCGTAATCGTCGCGGTTGGAATCTGCAATCGGAACATCGGCCTGCAGGAAGAGCGGATAGCCAATGGGATGCGGTCCCTGGAAGTCTGCCTGATACAGATCGATCTTGTTGACATAGGTCGGGTCCATATCGAAAATGTTCCGTGTGTACCGGTGCATCGAGGTAATCTGGTCCGGCAAACCGAGCGCAAACGCTTCGGCCGGGGCCAGACGATTGTTCGAATAATCGGCCACCTTCATATCGGTACCATGATCGAAGAGATCGTAGATACGGCCTTCCATCAGGAGCGTATCGGGAACCGTGCCAATGGTTACCGGCTGATAGGCAATTGGCGGATTGCTGTTCGGCTCGTAGATATTCGCGAAGCAACTCTTGTAGTAATCAACGAAGAAAGTTTGCTGCTGGGCACCAGTTGGCGGGTTGATCTCGGTGATCACCATGGGTCCCGTCTCGCCCCAGAAGTTTCCACGGAGCGTATCGGCACCGCTGACGCCCACGATGGTCGAGACCGGCAGGCGCAGGGTGTAACGGGCTACGTTATCGTAGATTGCATCGCCGCGCGAGTTCGACTCGTACGAGGGAAGCGGACCTTCGAAGTCTGCCCATACGGTTGCACCCGCATTTGGATCGCCGGGATTGGAAACACCGGTCGAATCCAGATCGACGTTCGCCGAAGAGGGCGAAGTTGCAAGGTTATTGGCAATCAGACTTAGGTTCGACATAAACTTAAAGTCGTACCGGTCGCACCAGATAGCCGAACCGGAGTATGCCGTATCGCTCTCGAAGCGGACCTGACTTAAGAAGGTCGAATCGTGCGGAGTAATAATGTTCGCCGGATCGCTGGTAATCTGGACATAGAGTCCGCCGCCACGGCCATGAGCCGTTCCGGGGGTTGCAGGATTGTAGTTGTACAATAATGCGGAGTCCGGACCAAGTTCGGCGCGGTTGCCAATGAATCGTGTAAGTTCACGCTGATCGAACGGATAGATACTGGCGCCTGCAAAGGTATCGCGCGGCGTGGTTACGTCATGCGCGTTATACTCGTTGTCTGCAAAATAGCGGTTGATCGGCACCTGATTACCGGCCGCAACGCCATCTTCGATATCGACGGCACCACCATTACCACCAACGACGAAGTTGTGGTTGTATTCGGTTGCGAACGTAGAATCGCGCAAGCCGACGAATTCCGCACCTCCACCGATGACGCCCATACCATAGAGCGTACCGCGGTTTACACCGCCGGTGGGGTTCAGGCGCGGATCGAATGGATTAACGCTATTATCTATATGCCAGGAGCGGCGCTCGACTAAATCCGGTGTACCGCCGGAGAATGCATCGAGGAAAATACTGCCGCCGCCAATACCGGCAACGTTATTCGAAAACTCTACGCGAAGTTCGACCGCGTACGGCCCACCTGGCCACGGGAAGTCCGCTGGCGCGAGATAGCCTTTGATATACACTTTATTCGGCGAGTAGATCGCGCCACCTTCCATGTAAGCGATGTTACCATCGAACCAGATCTTGCCGGAATCACGAATGGGGCCGACAAAGTGTTCGGCATCCACATTCAGCCGGGCAGCGGGAACGCCATAGGCATTCACCGGCGGCATATCCATGTGGATGGCGCCACCGATACCGGCAACGTTACCACGGAATGTGGCGGTCTTAAGAATGGCAAGACCGGGAAGACGGTCGGTAACGGACCCGTTCGAAGTCTGGCTCGGATTGCCGGAGTAGGCATTGACGGCGATCGCGCCACCCCAGGTATTGGCATCGTAATACTCGACAGCAGAATCCGTATTGAACGTACCCTGCATCAGCACGAGCGCCGAGTTCGAACCGACATAAATCGCACCGCCTTCGGCATAGGAAAGATGTACCGTCGAGCCACCCACGATAGCTGTATTATCGAACGTATTATCGGCCGAGCAACGCTCGAAGAGTTCTACGTCCTGAGCGGCGGCAAAGTTTACGGGATTTGACGGTGTGCCAGTCGTAAAGGCATTGTCGCCGAGATACGCGGTCACGAAATCGGAGGCGTTGTAGCTCGCGCTATTCGAAGCCATGTAGATGGCGCCGCCCAAGGCATAGTTGCTCACCGGCGCCGTCGTCTCGTAATTCTCTACGCGCGTATCGCGGATCGTGAGCAAACACACCTGGCGATTCTGAAGCGCCAAGCGTCCATCGTCCGGAACCGGGAATCCGGCTGGCGACTGAAGGAATGCAAATGCGCCGCCGGCGAAAGAAGCCTGACAGCTATCGACGATAGCATCGTAGATGAAGGTGTTATGTGAGAATGTCGCGATACAGGCACCAACGCCGTTGACCGCGGCATTCATCTGCGTGTTGAACACAGCATCCGTCGGATCGAGGAAGGGATTGTACAGCAGCGTTACATCGACTGTATTGCGCTTCCGGAAATCAACGAAGCGGACGTTGGCAAAATAGGCCGAGTCCGAATTCGGAAGTACAATGATATGGCCCCATTCATGGGAGTTGGCATCCACGGGCATACCTCGGAAGAGAATCCGGCGGTTGAGCCCCGTGTATCCATTGGCGATGAGTTTGCCGCCAGCGGAGTCGATAATGCGGCTGTTCGGAAGGAACCACACTTCGGCACCTTCGTCGATCTTCAGTTCAGCACCCGACGCGATGTCGAAGTTGCCCGAAATCTGATAGATCGTATCCAGCGCGCTGTTATTCGGCACGCGCGGATGCAGCTCTCTCGTGGACGAGAGGTAGCCGGAGATAGTGACTAAGTGCTGCGCCTGCGCCTGGCTTGCAAAGCCCAGGGCAAGGAGCACGATAAACGCAGTCAAGTAACGGTACATATTACCTCCATTAGTGAGGAACAAAGACCGCATTCGGTTAACGCGGGCCGAGCGCGTGCTCGATCCGCCGGCAGCCGGACGGTCCGTAAACAAAAAATTAGTATCCTGGTCGAGTCGCATTTGTCCAGTTAATCTTTAGAACCTCGATGGTTTCGAATCACATGGCCCGGAAGGTCTCGGCGCTTTTTTCGGCGCTCCGAATTCCCGGGCGTTTCTTAATACACTCTGTTGTTTTTCAAAGCCGCCTCATAGCTCCACGTTCATTTTCAGCAGTTCGCGCTTGGCGGCGTCATCGAACTGCGTGTTCGGATAATCTCCGATGATTTCGCGATACAGGCTGACAGCCTTGTCGCGCTTGTTCGCCCCTTCATTGTCCCGCGCGGCAGATAAGAAGTAATCCGCTGCCAGCGGATTCGTCGTATCGCGGCGCGCAGCAGATTCAAATAACTCCGCTGCTTCCGTTTTGTTACCTCTATGCTCAAGAATAGCTGCGCGCCCTGCTTCAATCGATGCCTCAATGAGCGGATAATCGCTCGAAGCATTATTAAAAGCGCGGCTGGCACTATCGTATTTGCCTAAGGCATAGTAACAATTACCTAAAAAGAGATCGGCTTCTCGGCCCGGAGCCGTCGAGCCATATTGCTCAACAATATAGCGAAGACCGTAAATCGGCTCTCCGCTGATATGCTGGGTCCGGCTGCCATCGATGGCATGACGATAGTCGTTCTGAAAATAATAATTAAGCACGCGGGTGAGATACGTTGCGGCGCGATCGCTATTGGCTTTGCGCTCACCGCTCCACCAGATGAGTCCCACAATGATCGCTACGATAACCACGGCACCGGCCGCGACCATGCGTGGATTATTCAAAATCCAATCACGCGACGTTTCATAGCGCAACAGCAGCGTCTCGGTCGTCGAGAGCCGCTCCGTGCCTGGCCGTTGTACTTCTTTAAGTTCTCGTTGCGAACGGATCATCCGCGTTCGTGTGCAAAACTAATTTCGTTACCAGCGCTTGCTGGCCGGCTTACGCCGATGGTGCCTCCTACAGCGTTCTCGTCCGTGGTGGCGTGATATGTAGCGCGCCCGGAAGGACTTGAACCCTCAGCCTTTGGAACCGGAATCCAACGTTCTATCCAGTTGAACTACGGGCGCCAGCTCCGCTATTCGCTCCGGCCCCGTGGAGCCGGCACAAATACATTTCTACAAATATACGAACCTTTATCGCCCGCTCCGATAAATTTTGTGGAAAAAATTCTATCGGAAAGAGCGCAAATGTCCCTGCCCGCGGCTTGCGGTTAAGAAGCTCCGAAATAACTTCGGAATTTCCGTTTTGTTACACCTTGCTGAATCTTTTTTCAAAAATTTTTTCGTCGCTTACCTCAAAAACCATTCCCGAAATGCCAAAAGATGGCTCTGCCGTTCAGATTTCGCGGTTTTTCCGCCCCATGACGCCGGTGAATTTTTTTTTCTTTGTTCTCGACGCCATGGGGCGGAGCGAACGAAGTATTCACATAACCGCCAGTCTCCTTTAGAGACTTGCCCCTATGACAGCTATGATTCCCCTTCGTTCGACATCCGCATGCCCACTCTTTATAAATAATTATGAACTATGAAAAATGAAGTATGAAAGTTGCCTCGGGTGCCTTGGCTAAACTATGACTCCCCTGAATGGCTGCCGTAGCTGGTTGCTTCCATACCTCATTTTTCGTAGCTCACGATCCATTTTTGCCCCATTCTACCACGTGTAATCGTACCCGGCCCAGGCCGGCGCGCACAATGCCGATGGCCTGCGCGGCGGCTTCCGTGAGGTCAATTATTCGTTCCTGCTTAACCGGTCCGCGGTCATTGATTCGTACCTCGACCGAGGCATTAGTTGCCAGGTTTGTCACCTGGACAACCGTGCCGAATGGGTAGGTTCGGTGGGCGGCAGTAAATTTTGAATTGTCAAAGATCTCTCCGTCGGCCGTTCGGCGGCCGTTAAACGCATTCGAGTAGAAAGATGCTATGCCGATCTCCGTGCCCGCCGTCGTTGTGGGGCGCGGAGCGCAGCCGCCAAGCCATATTACGACAGCGGCAACCATTGCCACCAAAGCCGATTTCCCGGCCATGCGAGGTCTCAGCATCTTAAAGTACTCTCTACTTCTTAGTGCAAATATACAATAAAAAACAAGGCTTGTCAAGTATTTACTTAAAGTATTTTCTTAAGTAGGGCTATTTTCCCATAAATCCACAAATTTTCGCAAAAAATTAATTTCCGCTCATTTTGCAGAGACACCGAGAGGTGGGGATTATTGCAATGTTCCCGATTTCAGAACAGCCTCTTCGAAAGCCGCTACGACTCATTGTCTTTTCGCAACGCGTTTCTTTCACATCGTAATGTGGACAACTTTTTGAAGCTTTTTCTGTCAATTGTACGCCAGTTCAGCAGTTTTGCTCTTCCCAGCCATTTTTTATCCACAACGCAAATATTGGTTCCCGGCTGGCTGTCCCGCGGAAACTCACACTATCCCATCCCGGACACAGGCCCGTGGACTCAGAAGTCCTTACCGTTCGATCGCCACGCTCCGGCTTTCGGCATACCCGCCGGAACTGATGCGCAGGAAGTAAATGCCGCTGGGTAGCCCGCTGACGTTGAGGGCGGTTTCGAAGTGGATAGTGGATAGTGGAGAGTGGTGAACGAGGACGCAGTTCCCAAGCGCATCGAATAATTGGAACTCCAAATCGGACTTGGGATCTCGGAGTTCGGATCCCGGATTTCCGGACCCCGGTTCCCGGATGCCGGTCCCCGTTACCGCCAGAACGGTCGAAGCCGGATTGGGAACCACGCCTGTAATGCTAAACGGCGGCTCATGCTCCATCGCTTGCTGGATGGTGAGATCGCCGCACCGGTAGAGATACTGGAACCCCGAGCCGTTGCTGTCCACGCTGGCGATGCAGTCCAGTGGCAGATTGAGTGGGCCATTGAAGGTGATGTCCGAGAGCGAGAGCGGCGTCGCGGAGGAATCCGTGAGATAGACCTGGAACGTAAGTGTGCCAATAGTGTCCGGTGAGTGCGCCGCGGTGGGCGCACTCCACGCGAACGTATCGCTCCGCGAAGGCGTCCGCGTGGTGGTCGCCGACCCCGGCGACCAGATCAGGCCCGAAGCGTTCCGGAGTTCCAGCAAATCGTCATTATGCGTGAGCACGAATCGCAGCCCTTTAAGTTCACTGGCTGCCGCGCCCGTATCGCCGGTGAGGATAACGTAAAAGGTTACCGTCTGCGCAGCGTGGGCCGCGTAGGTCGGCGCTTCCAGCCCGACCGTCAGCTTCAGGGGCGGAATAATGGTCGCCACCAAGGGAATGGTTTTAGTCCTTGCGCCGTCGTTCGCGTCACTGAAGAAGGTTACACTATCTGCGGTGACGCCACTGCCGGCAGCATACTGTACCACCACCGGAATGGTATCGCCCGGCGGCAGCAGGGGCGGCAAGGCCCCGACCGACGAAAGGGCTGGGCTCGAAAAGACCATGCTATCGAGCATGAGCGTGTCACAGCCGGGATTCGCGAGCCAAAGCGTGGTGTCGCGGTATTCGCAGGCGAAGAGCGAACCGAAATTGCGGGTCGTGGTGTCGGCGGAGAGCGCGGTTGGGCCGCCGAGACCGAAGCCGGAAAGAGTTACCGCGGTATCGTGGCCGGGATCGTTCACGATATTGCGCTCATGGCAAGTAAGCGTAGCCGCGTGCGGGCCTTTGAGCCGTGGCGCAAATGAAATGGAAACGATTGCCGAATCTCCCGACACAAGCAGCGAATCGGGAACCGAAACGAGCGAGAAGGCCGTGTCCCCGCTTACATGCAGGTCCGTTAAGACGAGCGTATCGCAGCCCAGGTTGCGGAGCGTGTCCGTTACCAGCGTATCGCCCGAGCAGAAGGAAAGGCTGCCCATTTGTAGGGACGTGCTGCGCAGGGCCAACACGCCCATGCCTTGCACCGCGTGGCCTGTTAGCAAAATCACCGTGTCTTCAATCAAGCCCATTGAGGTAACGCGCAGCTTCACGGTTCCAGTAAAGGTTCCGGAATCTGGCGGAGCGAAAATGTATTTGAAACCAACTGAATCACCCGACCGGATGACCACGGGAAGCGAAACCTTTGGTCCATCAAAACTGGCGCCAATGAGGAAAAGGCTCGTAATCGTATCCGGAGTGCAGTTCCAATTTTTAAAGTAAGCGAGATCCGTATCAGCAACCGAATTGGCGCACATCCTGAGCATACCGAAATCCAGGGAATCCGGAATGGAAAGCTTTGGCTGGGAAGGAATGGCCGTCAGAATAATCGTAAACGTTGTATCGAACTGCGTTGTAGTTCCCTCGTAATATCCCGTAAGTTCCACTGTTGCAGTGTCATAAAAGCTCGTATCGTGCGGGTCAAACTCGAAAGGGAGCCAATGGCGGTCGAATTGCAGCGTATCGGGAAGAGGCGATTGGAACTGTAATCGATTCGAAGAAATATTTGAAATCGCCACATTCCTGATGATGAGCGACTGGCAGGAATCGATAGCAATATGGGCCGTATCATCGACAAGTCCGCAGCTCCCGATGAGCGGAGCGGAACTTATCGAGAGTGACGCACTGGGGTTTGTGACGATAATCGTTCGCACCTCCTCCCAACTCGAGCAATGCCATGAGTTCTGGAACCTTACGGTGACGGTATCAGCTGCTGGAGAACGCCCTGGGAGGACCTCGAACCATGCCGTGTCCCGCTGATTCGCACCGAGGAGGAAGTTTGAGGCGCCCGCAGAACGCAACGGATAGAGACTATCCGTGTTCACGACAGTGTAAATACTATCCACGCACCCTTCGAGCGGAATAGGAACGCGAACGCCCGAGCAATTCGAAGCAACGCGTATTGTGTCCGCAAGCGACATCGGAAACCCGGTGGAATCCAAGGGGTCGGTTACATCGTGCAACGCCCCATCGCCGCCAGTTGTCGTGAGATAAAGTGTAAGTTCGCTGTCACCTGAAATACCTCCATACGTTGGAACAACTACATACTGCCCCAGAGGGCCAAAAACCGCGATATGGCCCACGCCTCCGGCAAGCGACCCAGGCATATTAGCGGAAGTCCACGTTTCTCCATCGTTTGTGGACCGTAGGCGGCGGGTATAAATAACCCCCGCTGCTCCGTCGAGAAACTCGTTCGCATATCCCAGTGAGTCAATTGTGTCGCGTTCCCATGACGTTCCGGAATCGAATGAGCAATAGACAAGGGCCTGTAAATCCTCAGCTCCGAACGCGAAGATTTTCGCACATGTGTCGCCATAGCAGCCATAGCGTTCAAAAATGTTTATGCCCGTGTTATGCCATGTTATTCCTCCGTCGTTTGAAATTTGGACAGAGCCAGGTGAGTTGTATTTAGAAGGGGAAGCGCCCGCAGGGACTGTCGTAAACAAGCAATGGAACTTATCTATACGCGCGAAGGTCGCATAATAGTTTGGCGTCTGGGATGTGTATGGGATAGTTCGGATCACTCCATTCGGATCATCATAGACATCCCACGCGTCGCCAAGGCCAAGCCCGGAAAAATTCCAGCTCTTGCCGGAATCGCTCGAGATGAGAAGGTCCGGCCCGAAGCAAGCGGCGCACAATTTTCCGTGAATAAGCCGTATCGCATTGATTTGCTTCACGGTTCGTGGCAGCGCGATCTGTCTCCACGAGCGGGTGTTCGAAGTGTAGAAAATATATTCCCTGCGGCCTGAGTCATTACCAGTGGGAGGCGGCGCAATAATGGATCCCGAATCGATATTTACCGCAACAATTCCGTGGAGGGTATCGAAGAAGAACATACAATCATATCGCCCACTGGTGTCGCGGTATGAAGGCGCCTGCGCTGATATTTTAGCCCTTCCAATAGGAAGAGTGGCAATCGGTTCCCAATACTTCAAAGTATCATCTTGGATTTGGGCTCTTAAAGGCCGCGTTCCAGAACCCGCTTGAAAAAGCAGGATCGAAACTACCGTTAGCAAAGAGGAACGGATCTCCATCTCCCCTGGTAAAAATGGAAGGCTGGAGGCCTTCGAGAGCTTCCAGCCTTCTTAAGATAGTTACTTGACCACTAACATCGTCTTGCTTGCTATAACCACGCCTTTCGGGAACTCAATAGTATAATAATAAGTGCCCGAAGACGAATGTAAACCCGTTTAAGCAGAGAGATTCCGCCTATATAACACAACTCCCCGCCAAAAGTTACACCTACAAAAACTCGGTCATCTGCCGGCGCTTCAGGGGGCTTGCTGAGCGTCTCTTAGAGGCGCTTGTCCCAAAATCCTGGCCTACGTTTGTGGTGGCGAATGGCGATAACACTTATCTCCGTTTCGCTATCAATGGTATAGAGAACAGAAAATGGGAACCGCTTAGGAAGCGGCCAGGAACGAACATTCTCGTAATCGGCAGGATATCGATAGGGATCCTGTGAAATCAACTCATAAACACGATTAACTTCTGCTTTAAATTGTCGTGCGGCGCGTGGAGCCTCTTGCGAAAGGTAATAGTCGATGGACTGGGTAAAATCACGCCCGGCATCGGAGCGGGTATGGATGGTCATCGATGTTTACGTTCCCAATCGGAAATCCTCTTTTCTGCGCGGGCCATCATCTCTTCTCGAGTACTGTAGGTTCCTTCACCGCGGCGGTGTGCTTCCATACGACGGCGAATTTCCTCGTCCCACGCCTGATCCAGCTCGGTCTGGCTTTCGGCCAGATGCACCTCGATTTCATCGGCCAACTTGCGTTGACTCTCTAAGTCCAACTCCAGCACTTCTGCGCGAATTCGTTCGTACGACCGGTCCATGAAAGGACAAACGATGCGCGAAGCCTTTTGTTCCGAAGACCATCTGCCGGCGCTTCAGGGTAGTCCACAACGTGGCGGACAGTTCTGAGCTTAATCTCACGTTAAGAGATGCTGACAGATACCAGCAGATGTTGTTGAAGTTCTTAGGTCATTCGAACTGCCTCAAGTATCCTGCATCGCGCGCTTTATGCTTGATGGATGCAACGGTAATATCGTCGGCCTTCAGCCGGTAAATCACAAAGAACGGGAACTTCATCAGCGGCCAGGCGCGTAAGCCTCGATGTTTGGGCGGGTATCGTTCGGGATCGTTCCGGATTTCCGTGTAGATTCGACTTACCTTGTCCGCGAATCGGTTTGCCGCGCGTGGTGCCAACTGATCGTCGAGATACCATCGGAGGGCGCGTAAGAAATCGTGCTGCGCTGGCGAGAGGATATTGAACGTCACGAGCGATGCTTGGTTGCATCCGCAATTATCTTCCGTGCTTGCGCGATAGATTCCTCGGGGCTGATTGCGGTGAGTTCGCCTCGGTCATACGCTTGCAAACGCCGGTGGGCTTCTTCGAAATCGGATTCGCTGGGCTCGAACGGCCCCAGGCGTCCCTCGACTTCATCGATTAACTCCCGCTGGCGTTCGGGGTCGAGTTCCAAGACTTCCGCCCGAATCGCTTCAAAGGATCTGTCCATGGAAAATGAACCTGTGAAAGATTGTGTAAAGTGCCCGCCTGCCTTATGCTAAGAAATTGCCTCCGGGCCAACAACTGTATTTTTGAAAATCTACAAAAACTCGGTCATCTGCCGGCGCTTGAGGTAGTCCACGACATCGCGGACGTTCTGGGCCTGATCGCGCTTGGTGATGAGGATGGCATCGCCGGTATCGACCACGATGGCGTCCGTCATGCCGTAGGTCACAACGAGCTGGTCCGTGCGGGAGATGACGAGGCAGCCGCGCGAGTTCCGCGCAAGCACATGGCTGCCAATGAGGACGTTATTCTCCAGGTCCTTTTCGCTTAAGCGATACACTTCGTCCCAACTGCCGACATCGCTCCATCCAAGCGCGCCCGCGCGCAGGACATACACGTTCTGCGCCTGCTCCATCACACCATAATCAATCGAAACGCCACGGATGGTGCCATAGGCTTCCCGGAGCCTGGCCGGGAACTCCGCGCTATTGCGCGGTGGCACAATTTCGAGTTCCCGCATTATCTCCGGCGTGTACTCATGGAGCGCGGCTTCAATCGCGTCCACGCGCCAGGCGAACATGCCGGAGTTCCAGAGGAAATCTCCGCTTTCGACGAAGCGGCGCGCGGTATCCACGTCGGGTTTTTCGGCAAACCGCTGGACGCGGAAAATATCGCGCAGCTCGAATTCGGAAAAATGGGGTAGCTCGTTATGCGAAGGCAGGTGCTCGTCGTCGAGCTGGATATAGCCAAAGCCGGTCTCCGCGCGCGTGGGATGAATACCGATGGTAACTAATGCGCGGGTATCGTAGGCCAGCCGTGCCGCAAGCTTCATGAGTCGGGCGAATTCGGATTCGTTCCGGATGATATGGTCCGCCGGCAGCACGACCATCACCGTATCGTCCGAAGCCCATTCGCGCAAAATGCGGGCGCCAAGCGCAATGCAGGTCGCCGTGTTGCGGCCAAAGGGTTCCGTAATGATATTCTGCCTGGGCAGGTCCGGAATTTGGCGCTCCAGTTCCTCGCGCTGCGCTTCGCCGGTGACGATGAGCGTATCGCCCAAATCGGAGAAAAGGAGCGTGCGCCGGAGCGTCGCCTGAATGAGCGTGACGCCCGGTGTAATGACATCGAGCAATTGCTTGGGGCGCCGCGCGCGGCTCTCCGGCCAAAACCGAGTGCCCACACCGCCCGCCATAATGAGTACGCTAATTTTCAAGCCTGAACCTGGATTACGAACCTGGATTACGCTGATTTTGCTGATTGCACTGAGTACAAAAATACGGTAATACGATTCATTGTTACATTGATTGCATGGATTTTAACGGTGACTACTCGGATTGGATGGGATTCCCAAGATTACCATGCGTATAGAGTGATTTCATTTCTTTGAGGGAATTGTCTTGTCTGGCTGATTGCTGAATAGAAGAAGCCAAGAAGTCGCAACGTGGAATGCACTCCCAATCTTCGCAAAATTTAGAGATTGCCGTTTAACTTGGTAATCCTGTAAATCCATCTAATCTGCGTAATCGTGGTTCAATCAGCGTAATCCAGGTTCAGCGCCAGTGAGAATAGAATACTCCAAATGGGTTCCGAATAAAAGCAAGACGGCCGAGGACCGCCTTCGGGAGCTTATTCAGCTTTTCGATCAGCTCCTGCTCCAGCTTTCGGGCGATGTGAACGAAGCGCTCGAATGGATGCGCTATTTAGACGAGCAATATCATATCTTCGGTCCGGATATGACGCTCGATATGTTCGTGGACAAACTGAAAGAGATGGGACTGATCGAGGAAGACGAGAACGCCTTACTCAAGCCCACGAACAAAGCGATCCAAAACATCCGGCGGGATGCGCTGCTCGAAATGTTCCGGTCGCTCCGGAAATCGCCCACGGGCGCACACGATACCCCGCACACCGGGCAGGGCATCGAGCGGACGCAGAATACCCGGAACTATAACTTTGGCGACCAGGCAACGAATATTGATTTCACACAAACGTTTCTAAATGCGCAGAAACGCGCGCTGCGGGAAGAACGCGTGGTGGGCGCCGACCCCGGTGCCGCAGACATTCAGGAAAGTGATATTGAGATCTATGAGACGGAACACCTTACGAGCTGCGCGACCGTCCTCATGATCGATATTTCGCACTCGATGATTCTTTATGGCGAAGATCGTATCACACCCGCGAAAAAGGTGGCGCTCGCACTTTCGGAACTCATTAAGACCAAATTCCCGAAAGACCAACTTTATGTGGTCACCTTCGGCGACGATGCCAAACTTATCACGGTAAGCGAACTGCCCTTTCTCGAAGTTGGCCCGTATCACACGAATACGCGCGCTGGCTTACGGCTGGCGCGGCAATTACTCAAACGTTCCGGGAACGTTAATAAGCAGGTCTTCATGGTAACGGACGGCAAGCCCAGCGCCATGTTCGAAGGCAATGGCGTACTCTATAAGAATTCGTTTGGTTTGGATCCCAAAATCGTCAATAAAACGCTGGACGAAGCCCTTGCCTGCCGCCGCGAGAAGATTACTATCTCCACCTTCATGGTCGCTCGCGATCCCTATCTCATCAATTTTGTGGAAGAATTGACGAAAGCCAACAAAGGCCGCGCGTATTATTCGGGCCTCAACGATCTCGGCCAGTTCGTCTTCGTGGACTACGTTCGCAACCGGCGCAAGAAATTCCCGGGCAGTCGGGATTAATTATGCGTCAAATTGAAAAGGTATTTCAGCCCAATTTCGGCGGTGGCCAGCGGGCCGTTGTTATCCGTGTGGTTCGTGGAGGTTCCACTATACGGCAGAGGACCATTGGCATCGGAGACAATGGAAGAAAAAGCATAGGAGCCGTCAACAGTGAAATCAAGTTCGCCCAGATCACTCTGAATGATGGGGATCGTTCCCCCGAGGCGCAACTCAAAAAGAGTAGTCATCGCGCTGGCTCCAAGTGCCGGTGCCTTTGCGGTTCCACCCCCGTTCGCACTGAACGAAACGGGAATGCCAATGCCCACCCCAATTAGGAATCCGCTAAAGCGAAATTCCGGACGGATATTGAAATAGCCAAAAGTATAATCGACTTTGTTCGAATCGGACCTTAGATCGTGAAAATTAATTCCCCTGGCATCATAGGCTAACCCGAGATCGAATGCGATATTCTGATTAAGTGGATAATCCGCAATGGCACCGGCGCTGAATGCGAAAGCGTATGCCGTTTTCGATCCCTCAGCGACCGTACCGGCATTAGCGGCCGCTCCGGCGCTGAAAATCGGCCCGAGCCGAATATCCTTCCAAGGTTCGGGCACCGCAGCCGTATCGGAGGTTTGCGCGTGAGCAATCGAAGCACTCAGAAGCAGGAAAAAAACAGTGGCGTATTTCATAGTTGTAAAAGACTAAAGTTTTACAAATATACAATAAAATTAGTGGAGCAGGTCGAATTGGTAGGCTAACCCCGCCTGGAGCGAAATGAGCGGTCCCTGTCCGGGAGCGTACGGCCCGGAAAAATAGGCGGGATGCGTTGGGGTAGCCGTCGTATCGAAGGCGGGCGCCGCCGTCGCAAACGATTTAGCCAGCGGGTAGCTCGCGGAAACAATGAGGTGCAACGCGGCATCGTCTCCTTGCAGAATGGGAACCGAAAGCGTGCCGCGAAGCTCGGTTGGCGCAGTAAGATCGCTGGTCTGCACTTCTAAGTTCGCGCTGTAGGGCTGCAGGGGCTGGTCCGGGTGTTGGTAGGCGGCAACATTTGCTGTCGCGCTGCCGCTCATCGGGATGTCGAAGGCAAGCCCAATCAAGAGCCAGAAAATCCGAAGGGCCGGTTGAAATTCTACATATCCTAAACTGATATCGACGTTATTGCTATCGCCCGCGCTGGCAAGATAGAGATCGCGCGCATCGTAGAGCGCCGTAAAATCGAGGCCGATCCAGGTATTGACCGAAAGGTCAATCGTTCCGCCGATCATGTACGAAAACCGCGGGGTATTGCTCCACGGCTTGCCGACCGTCTCGCCGGGAAGATCGACATTCTGGCGCGTAATACCGGCGGTGAAATAAGGCCCGGCGGTTACGTCGTTAAAGATCAGAACTTTCGAGGTGTCCTTTTTCGGCGGCGGAAAAAAATACGGCTTATGAATTTGCGCCTGTGCCAGGAATGGCGTAAGCATCGCGCACAGGAGCGCGAGTCCGGCTATGGAAAAAAAGCGTTGCACGTCAGGGTAGATATTCGATATGAAGTGTTCCGGTCGCTTCGTCGAATCGAAGGGTTCCGGCTTCGCCAGATACAACACTACCTTCGAGCGATAAATTTGAAACCTGGTGATTGTTCACCCGAAAATTTACGGTGACGAATTCGCCGCTTTGCGTGAGTAAGCGGATCGGCGTCTTTGGAATCAGTCCCGTCAGCCGGGCCATGATCGCCGAGGACATACAGCCGGTCCCGCAGGCCAATGTTTCTCCCTCGACGCCCCGCTCGAAGGTACGGATGCGGAGATATTTTTCCTCACCATCTTCCCGCACTTCGATAAAATTGGCGTTCGCTCCCAGGGGGGCAAATTCCGGATGCCACCGGAGCAGCGCGCCATAATGGGCGATGTTGAAGTCCTCGATCGTTAGAACGTCCGGCGATGCCAGCTCCCGAAAAAGCACTACAATATGTTGGGAACCCAAATCCACATAACTCGCGTGTATGTGCTGCTCTTTTTCCAACGGGATCTCAAAATTCAAGCGGATGTCCACCGGATCCTGGAAATAGACGCGGATATCTCCATTGGGTAATAATTGGGCGCGGTTGGTCGCGCCAAGTACCTCGAACGTGGTTTCATTCCCTTCGACCAACTCGAACTCGCGCGCGGCTTCCACGGCACAACGCGCGCCGTTGCCGCAAAGCATGCCGGTGGTGCCATCGGGATTATAGAAGTCCATGCGGAAAGATGCGGAGCCGACATTGTGCGCAACCGGGGACGGCTTCGCAACAGCAGGCGCGGACGCCTGCTCCACGCGGTCATGGTCCTGCTCGGCGCGGCGGCGAGGTTGGTTGATGAGAATCACTCCATCGGCGCCAATGCCGGTTTTATAATCGCAGGCGGCGCGAACGAAGGTACGCATTTCTTCACGCGAGAGCGAGAGCGGGTCCTCCCAGGTGTTCATCACCACAAAGGTATTCCCGGCCGCAGTGAACCGCTGAAACGCGTGCATCATGCTACGGTGAACACCGGATTACCAAAGAATGCGCCTTGCTCCGCAGCGTGCCCGGCTGCCCAAAAAATGAAGGAATTGCACCGGCCCCGGCGCGTGTTATTTTGATGAGCTTGTATTCATTAGTTCTCTTCACAAAGTAACCCATAATTGTATGAAGTCTTTACTCCTTTCGAGCGTTGCAGTTTTTGCGGCATTCCTGTTTTTCAACGCATTGGCATTCGCGCAGTCGAATGAACCACCGTCCGGGCAATTCGGGCTGGGTCTTTTTACTGGCTCTGCGGTTGGCGGTATTTCGGGAACCTATGCGGTCAGCCGGAATATGCAGGTGGGAACCGCATTCACGCTTGGCATTACCAGTGTGGGCGGGGGCAGCGCGACCACATTCGGTCTGGCACCGTTCTTCCGTTATTTGTTCGATGCCCCCATAAGTCCTTATGTACAGGGCGGGTTTTCCATCGCGTCCACGCCCGAACTCAATACGACGTTCAGCCTCGCATTCGGAGGCGGCCTTGCGTATTATTTCAATCGCACATTTGGCGTTGAAATGAGCCTCGATGTGCTCGATATTGCTTTTACCAATCCCTCGGCAGTCACGTTCGGGTGGGAATACACCAGTGCAGGTGTTGTTTGGTTCTTCGGTTCCTGAAGAGCATTAGAGCGTGGGGCGCACCATCAGCAGCACACCAAGCACAACGATAATCGCGCCCACTATTTGCCGAAACAGGATCTCCGGAATCCTTCTCAGAACCAGCTTGCCGCCGTAGGTTCCGAGGAGTACGCTGGCCACACCAACTACTACATACGGCCAGTGTTCGACTATCTTGGGCCATTCTGTTGCGAGATAGACGGACATCCGCGCGGCATCCACGACTAAACCGATTGCCGTGCCGGTTGCTACGAATGCTTCTTTGTCCAGCCCGAACCCGAAGAGCGCGGCGACACGAATCCCGCCCTGATTACCCACCAACCCGCCGAATAGCCCCAAAGCTAAACCTGCGATCCATAGATCGG
>JAKAIL010000194.1 GCA_021825235.1 Bacteroidota bacterium
GCTCGACTCGGCGGGGTGACTGCGTGGTTCTGGTCATAGCAACGAGGTCGAGCGCGAATGCTCGACCTACTCTCCTCCTTTTAGTACCTTCAACACCTGAGAGCCGCTTTGGTTGCTCACCCGCACAAAATACGTTCCCGCCGGCAAGCCGGATAAATCCAACCGCGTGGGTCGGACGTCCTCGTCCGACTTCCCCAGCCGCAACACTTCCTCTCCGAGAACATTCGTGACCACAACAGCGTCCGTAGCACCGCGAATGGTTACCACCCCCGAGGTGGGATTGGGATAGACGCTAATTTCAGGTCCGGCCGGAATGGCGCTGGGTGTTACCCCCGATTGCGGCCAAATTCCTTCCCAGAGGCTGCTCGTCTGCACACCTGCATTTGTATCGAACCCGATCATTCCAGCAAAAGTAACACCCTTCGATGCATAAATTTGTGGTACGCCCACGTCCGTCTCTTGTATCCCGGGACCACCGTCATTAATCCAAGTTACACCCGAATCGGTCGAAACATACATTGCCGAATCCGTCTGGGCATACAATCGGGTAAAATCACCGGCTATGTAGCCGCTGCAATCTTGCGCCCCCATCGGCAAATCGCCCACAGCACGCCAAGTCTTGCCAAAGTCATCGCTGCGCCAAATCTCTCCACCGAAACCAGCCTTCCAGCCCGCACTAATCCCGAAACACGTCGTGGTTCCAGGGATAGCCAGCGTTTCGTTAGGGCCCATCTTACTTGTGAAGCCAATCGCCTGCGCAGTATCCCAAGTTACTCCACCATCGGAAGTTGTCAGGTAAACTATCGGGTTAAATGTATCTTGCATCACAAAGTAGGTCGGCTGAGTTTCCACAATGCCGCGAAGAGGTGATGCAAAGGAGTAATTGTAAGCAAAATACGGCAAAGAATCAGTCCAGGTAAGCCCCAAATCTGTTGAAATTCTTAACATGGTGTGACAGCTTAGAAATAAACGGCCAGAGATGCTGTTATAATAAACACCATGTGCTGGCCAGGAATCGTAGATATGATTGCCTGTGGCCGGGAAATACTGAACATTCCACGTTTGGCCACCATCGGTTGTCCGATAGCAACTCTCGGATGGATTATAACCATCGCTTACTGAGAACCAACCAATAAGACTGTCCTTGAAGCAAATGCCACTGATATAATCATGATCATAGGAAACGCCGGTATCCCACACACCGAACCAGCGCTGCCCACCGTCCGTCGTTTTATAAAGTGACGATTCCGTGCCAACAAAGCCAATCCGTGGCGGGCCGGGGAGATCGATGAAATAAATACAAGTCACCGGTTCCCCGCGATGCCATCCGTCGGGCTGCCCGTCCTGAGTTGCAACAAAATCGGCCACCTTCCGCCACTGTCCGTTAGCGGAGCAATAGACGAATAATAGCGCTAAAAGTATAACAGCTTTTTTCATCTTAAAGAAATTGCCGGGAATGGCACCCGCCATTCCCGGCGCTCATTCCAGTCACTGAACGATATAACCAAGCGAGTTTAAGTAGTTCCCAACAGAGACTGTGATGTAATAGCCGCCAGCCGTCGCCGGGGCATGAATCGGAATGCGGTCCCACTTCTGCCCATCGGAGGTATAGGAGGATGCCGCACCGACGGCGTTACCAAGTTGGTCATAGACTTGTGCGGTAATAGTCGAGCCGGAACTGGGGTAGTGCACGAGAATGGACACATTCTTCGCACTCGGATGCGATGGATTGGAATATGGGCCCATAGCCGAGAACGACGGGTCCAGCAACGGCAACTGACCGCCGCCAGAAACAATTGCAAAGGTGGTGTCGCCAATGCTGGGATAGGTATCCAGCATGGTTTCTTCTTCGAACCGAACGTCCGAATCGGCGTCGGGAACGTTCGTAAAGCTACCGACAACGCGCAACATTACGGTATCCGCAAAGTTACTTGCATTTTCAATGTGCACCGTCTTCGGTGTGATAAATAAACCCAGTGAAGGAATATACACCGCTTGTTCAATCGTATCGACGTGTCCGCTGATGTGTACAAGCTGGACGGTATAGACCATTCCAGTGCCCGTCTCGAAAAAGGCAGAGTCCGTTCTCCGCGTTGTATCGGGAATGAAGGAACCTGCAACCGTATCGTATTTCACGATCGGATTGCCGAGCGTGTCATAATCTGTGAGGGTGTCAATCCGATACGTAAGCACTCCGGCCTGGGGAATGAGCATAAGCCGGTCATACTTAACTTCTGCACTCACGGGCCAATCGAACCATTCCGTTGCGAAGATCGAGTCGCGGATCGCATCATGCGAGATGTAACCATTCGAATCCGGCTCTCCATCGTGCAACATCACTTCGCGGAACGGCTCGTTCAGCGCCGTGTCGCCAACATAGACTTTCCCCCATTTGAACGTAACCACGGACGAATCCTTCCTTCGCTGTTCCGAACGGTATAACTGGACACCCAGCGCCGTATCGTAGGTTCCTTTCAACGCGCCAATATCAGGCGTCGGGGAGGAAAGCCACGGTTCGATTGTCCCACCGGCTACGGCGTTCGCAACTCCATACGAAAGACCGTGAGTATAGGACGTCGAGCCATCAGGATTAAGAAGGTCGTTACTTCCCAATGGCTGTGTCGTTCCGTACTGGGGCCCCGTATTATAGATGCCAAACGAGCGTTGCGCATTCGCACCAATATAGTTGTTGTTGTTGGTTGGGTCAGTAGGGAACCATGATGGCTTCGGTAGATACCACTTCCCCCCAAAAGTAGGTGTATGCAGATCGCCCTGCAACTCGTGGAATTGCTCCTCAAGGACGTAGTTATATGTTGTCGTCGCACCCAAAGCGTTCTGCGCGCATGAGTCCACATAAAGCAGTTCCGCCGCACCTGGATCCTGATCGCTGTTATCGGTTGCATCCTTAAGTGACGTCTTGGGAAATGCCGTGACACTTGGATTTCGAAGCCAGGACCATGAATCGTCATTAGCGGTTTCGGTTATCTTCTCTAGAACTGGGTTCCACGGGCTAAGGGCGCCAGGGATTGTTTTCGCAAGTTCGATGTGCGAATAATACTTATATACGGGGTAGTAGCCGGTCCAGGAGCCGTCCATCTCTTCCCATGCAGCAATTTTTTGTCCCGTGCTGGTAATCGTAACGGAAGGATTTCGTTCAAAACCAAAAGTTGGGGGAAGCTTGATTGTCCCGTTTGGATTATACGTTATGGCGGGCATCGTAGGATCGCCGGCATCGAGCTGGAACGGAGTTGTTACCCCGCCCGGCATCGGCTCACCCAGCAAAGACCCTGGTACCGTTGAATACGTTGCATTTACCGCCCACACATTGCTGTATGGAAGATCGCCTTCTCCGGTAAAGACGATTGTCTGGGTTCCGGTGCCCGCGGGAGTGATGTCGCCCAGCGGTCCGCCCGGTATTCCATTTCCGTTACTCTCATCGGAAGTTACCGATACAAAGCTGCCATGTGTAAGACCACCGAGTCCATCGCACAAACGCCTTAGGAACCCATCGTATACGAGCATGCTTGGCGCCGTCCAGGTATCTGTGTAAGTTCCCCATGATTCATTCATAACCTTGACGTTCGCCCCAGTTTGGGTTCCACGAAGGAGCGTAACAGAGTTCAAGTTGCCCGAGCCGGCATAGGTAATTACCCAGCCGATCAAGTAACGATCGGTCAGAGAGGTTCCAACTTGTGCAGTTAGAGGTGCGACGACAGGGGCGGTAGCGCCAGTTCTGACAAAAATGGAGTCCACTGGCGACCAATCGGAGAGGTCACCATTCTCAGTAGTCGTCCACTCTTTCACTCTAATGTAGATGACTTCGAGTTCGTATGAATATCCTAGCGGACTCGGCGGTCTCGCCGCCCAGACTTCTGCGACGGCTCTCTGGCCGGTGTTGCTACGTTGGTATACGCCAATGGAAGGCGTTCTATTCCCAATAATGACACCATCGCTAAACGCGGTGGATTGCCCGTTGTAATTGTCGAAATCATGGAGGTCAAGTTCCAAAGGAACGCTCCACTCTTGCGCCCAGCCATTCTGTTGCTCTGGTTGCTCACTGTACCAAATCGTATGCTTTTTATTCTTTGGCGCATTCGGATCGGGCGGAACTAACTGTCCATAGCCCGCCAAATGCGCTTCGCCACTGGTCATAACGACGCGCCGCTGGTTGCTGAATCCAAGATCGCCAACAAGGGGCTCTGCACCAATCGAGATTGTATATACGTCCAGAACGTTGTCTGTCGAGTTAAAATCGGTCCAAATTGGATGAGCGAGGCGCAAAACAGGATCATATGCAATGCCAATGTAATCTCCAACGCCTGTGCCATCCTTTGATTCAGTTTCAGTGAAGGAGGGAAAAGGCAAGCTGATTGGCTGTTGAGCAAGAAGACCTTGTGAACTTGCATCCGAACCCTGCAATTCATACATCGCGGGAACTTCATTTCCCGATATTTGCTGCGTATAGTAGAGCAAAAAAACTCCTCCGGTGCCATCTGGCGCCAGCGTGGGTTCAAACTGTATCGTATAGGAACTGCTGCCACCCGGATAAGGATCTATACCATTGTCGGGGACCTGTACGATATTCGTCGTATTCCATGAATTCAATGCGGAAGTAGAACACCATTTTACAAATAGATCGCTTGGATTAGTCGAAGGACTTGAAGTCCCGGCAGTGTATGCAACGTAGACGACCTCACTTCCTCCACTTGATTTCGAAATTGTCATAGATGGGTAGTCCTGATAGGCACGTGGTTCGATATTGTCGGGATTTCCAACAAAGTCGTCGTAGCTTGCTGACGCGTCAGGAGCTGGTATCCCTGTGGCGACCGTGTAAGTTTGAGCATTGGGAAACGTCTGGCCTCCATCAGTCGATTCTGAAATATAGAGATCCCGCGTCTCCAGGCCGGTGTGTCTTTCTTCCCATAGCACTAAAACGTACCCATTGCTGGCAACGCCAATATCGCACGCTTCGACATAATCCGTGGTGCTCGTTAAACTCTTGATAGTATTATAATTCGTTGCCACGGTTGAACCACTCAGAATCGTTGCGGTTCTAACTTCGGAAATGTCGCCGAAGCAGCCGCGAGTTATGCAGGGCGTTCTCGTCCAGCAGACGTAGGCGTTTCCCGATGTGGTAAGCCCTGTGGTTTTGTCGGTGGCCAATTCTGGCCTAATGGTCATGCACCCAATGTAGGTGTTATTTTGGTCGATCTTAGCCTCAACTATTGTTGGCGTAGTTCCCCAATCCTTCCCATCGTTGGTTGAAAAGGCAACACAAATCCCACCACCTTCTGCGCAATCCTGGATAGTGTTGTCATCCCAGGCGTCATATGCGCATAGCAACTGAGGTTTGCCGCTATTAAGGCGATAGGCTAGTCGAGCATCATTCGACACACCCGCAGTAAGCGTACTATTAGACGGAAGCGGAAGATATCCCTGTACATTCCAAGTTTTGCCCGCGTCTGTGCTGACGCTCGTTTTTACCGCCTGATTATTATTATCCCAACTAGATTGTCCAGAGGCAATTTCTTGCCAGGATGCCACCAGCGACTTCCCATCACCTTGGTTCCCAGATGGGTCCCAAGGCTTTACGACAATCGACGGTTCATTCTGAACGATCCCTGTTTGTGCTGGATCAACGATTATTCTTGACTGAGCCGGCGGTTGCGCCTGGACATTAGTTGTCAAGATGCTAAAACAGATCGAACTCAAAAAAAAGGATCTGCCGAGTGCCGAATGTACGAAGAGTTCCCTTCGTGTTTCAGGAATCGAAGAATGTTTCATAGCAATAAAAGTTTCAAAGTGATGCACGAAGCGGGGGATCTGGGCGGATTATCTCCGAGCGGGTCCGGGCGCTGTTAACAAAACGAACAGTGTGCAAATATACAACTTTCTTTTCAGAAAGTCAAGCAACCTTCGATGAATAGAAGTTACTTTACGGCTTCTTAATACGCTGAAATTTTGGGAACTAAGAAACAAAACATTTCACAAATAGTTCCGCCTTGTGGATAACAATCTTTTTTTCAGCCATTTTTTGGTCAAACCCATTGCTGCACATAGCGTTCGTGGCCGAAAAAGTTATCCACATCGGGATGTGGAAGAAAACAGGGATATGGCTAAACCCTGATATTTTTAGCAAAGTGTTCCACGTGGAACACTTTGCTTCGAGAAAAATTTTTCGTGCAATTTTATTAGATCGAAGGTGCCCGCCGCTGCTCGTTATGGCGGATGAGGGAACCCGGTCGAGTGTAGGTTTCCTTATGGCGCTGAAGTAGTTTTTCGATGACCTTCATTCCTGCGTCCACCGCTTTGTGGGCCTCGATATCGCTTTCTTTTACCTTCAGCGTATCGTTCGGGACGTGAACGATGCCCTCGAAGGTCTTCAAATGGCCGTTCGGGCCTTCGTGATCAACGATAAATTCCGCGCTGACGACGGGCGAGGCTTCACCATCGGTAAATTTTTTTGCCGTCCGTTCAAATTCCGAGGTAATATAGCGCTGGATGCTTTCTTTAGCCGCTTCGTGGCGGACCTGAATTCGTATATTCATGACGATTGTTGTTTTGGGTTTCAGAGCAAAAAAGGCTCTAATTTAGCTACTGGAGCCATAATTTGGACGTTTTGTAAAAACGGGCCACCATTCGTTGTTGTCAGTTTTTCCAGCGCCCAAATCATAGCTCCAGTACGTGCTAATATACTGCCAAATTCCAAAATTTATAACACCGGCGGACGCAAATTAATATGGAAAAATGAGGGGCCGAACATGCTATGGTTCGGCTCCGCTCCGCGGATGGGCCTGATCGTACACCTGTTTCATCCGTTCGACTGTTAGGTGGGTGTACCTCTGGGTGGTTCGGAGGGACTCATGTCCCAGGATTTCTTTCACCGCTCGAAGGTCCGCACCGTGGTCGAGAAGGTGCGTGGCCATCGTGTGGCGCAGCATGTGGGGATGCGCTCGGGCAACATCTGGAGCGTGTTCGAAGGCTTTCGAAACAATGTGATAGACCATCCGAGGTGTCAGGCGATTGCCGTTTTTGAGACGAAAAAGAGGATTACCACCGTTCGTGGAACCGCCGCCACGCTTCTCTTCGAAAGAAGTGGAGCGTGCTCCTTCTTGCAAGTAAGCTTTGATTGCTTCCGCTGCTTTGGTGCCGATCGGTACGATACGTTGTTTGCCTCCTTTGCCAAGCACACGAACGGTCCGAGAATGAAGATCGAGTTCACTGAGATCAATAGAGCACAATTCGGAACGCCGAAGCCCGCTGGAATAGAGCAATTCGATTATGGCACGATCCCGCAGCGAAAGTTCTGGTTCATTACTGCTATCAGTGTCCGGCTCGCCTTTCTGTTCCTTCAGCAAAGCATCCATCGTCCGCTCATTCACAACGTCGGGCAGGCGTTTTTCTGCTTTTGGTGTTTTTAGCAATCGCGCGGCATTGAACTCGAATATTTCGCGCTGTACAAGGAATTTCACAAAGGACCGGACGGCCGCAAGTTTTCTTCCCACCGAACTTGCCTTGAGATGGGCAGATCCTTTCGTCGTTTGCGTAGCAATAATGGCGAGATACCTGCGCAAAGCCTTGAGATCCTCGTGTGTGCCGGCAAGCACCAGCCGTTCCGATTTCAGGATGCGATACAGATCCACCAGATCGCCCTCGTATGCTTCAATCGTCTTCGGACTGGCCTCGCGCTCGTGCTCTAAATATTCGAGGAATGCTCGAAGCCAATGGGGAAAATCGCTATAGAAGTCACTGTTAGCCACCGGGACGTTTGTTTCCTGTTATTGCCGATACGACGGTGTTGACATAGCGAACATGCGCAGGAGCTACTTCCACATCGCTGGAGGCTTTTTTGAGCTGTTCACCCGTAAGCCCAAAGCGGCGTTCGCGCTTTTGGTACTCGCGGACGGCTTCATACAGGTGCTCCCGCCGAAAATCGGGCCACAGGACGTTCGTCACATGGATTTCGCTGT
>JAKAIL010000195.1 GCA_021825235.1 Bacteroidota bacterium
CTTTCTCCGTGAGCTGGCCGCCCTCTTCGTAGCCAACATATCCCGGAGGCGCGCCAACCAGACGGCTGACCGCGAATTTCTCCATATACTCGGACATGTCAATGCGAATCAGCGATTCTTCGGTATCGAATAAATAGCGGGCAAGCGCTTTCGCCAGCTCGGTTTTCCCAACACCGGTAGGTCCAAGAAATACGAAGCTTCCAATCGGCCGATTCGGATCTTTAAGTCCGGCGCGGGCGCGGCGAATAGCCTTCGAAAGCTTCTCGATGGCCTCGTCCTGCCCCACGACCGAGCCGCGAAGCGACTCCTGCATATTGAGCAGCTTTGCCGATTCGCTTTCGGCCACCTTATTGACCGGAATACCCGTCATCATCGCGACGACATCGGCGATGTCATCTTCAGTGACATCATAGACCTGGGCTCCGCTTTCGGCTTCCCAATCGGCAAGCGCATTTTCCAGATCCTGCTGATATTTCTTCTCGAGATCGCGGAGCCGCGCTGCTTCCTCGAAGTTCTGCGTTTTAACGACGAGGTTTTTTTCGTTCTTCACATCCTCGATTTTCTTCTCGAGTTCTTCGATATTCTTCGGCGCATGGACATTTGCCAGGTGTACCCGGCTGCCGGCTTCATCGAGCACGTCAATGGCTTTGTCCGGCAGGAAGCGGTCCGTGATGTAACGATCGGAGAGCTTCACGGCCTGTTCGATAGCCTTCTCCGAATAGCGAACGCTGTGGTGCTCTTCGTATTTCGACTTGATATTATTGAGGATTGTAATCGTCTGGTCCACCGTCGGCGGATCGACAATAATCTTTTGGAACCGGCGGTCAAGCGCGCCATCCTTTTCGATGTACTGGCGGTATTCGTCCAGCGTGGTTGCGCCGATGCATTGGATATCGCCACGGGCTAATGCCGGCTTGAACATATTCGATGCATCGAGTGAACCGGAGGCTCCGCCCGCACCGACGATCGTGTGCAATTCATCGATGAAGAGGATAACGTCCTTGGCTTTTTCAAGCTCATTCATCACGGCTTTCATACGCTCCTCGAACTGGCCACGATATTTCGTACCGGCGACCAAAGCCGCAAGATCCAGTGTTACCACACGCTTCTCATAGAGAATGCGCGGGACCTTCTTCTGCACGATTCTTAAGGCCAACCCTTCGGCAATGGCTGTTTTGCCTACGCCGGGTTCCCCGATAAGAACCGGATTATTCTTCTTGCGTCGCGAAAGTACCTGCGAAACACGCTCGATTTCTTTCTCGCGTCCTACAATGGGATCGAGTTTGTCGTCCGCAGCCATCTTGGTAAGGTCCCGGCCAAAGTTATCGAGTACCGGAGTCTTGGTCCGTTCGGGCTTTTTCTCGGCCTGGGCCGCTTTGGGCGGGGAAGTAGGCCGGCCGGAAATGATGTTATCGAGTTCCGCGCGTACGGCATCGTACGTCACGTTGAATTGATTCAGAATTTGGGCGGCGATATTATCCTCATCGCGCAACAGCGAGAGGAGCAAATGCTCGGTTCCAATGACATCGCTCTTATAAAGCTTTGCTTCGAGGTACGTGATCTTAAGCACCTTTTCGGCCTGCTTGGTAAGCGGGATCTGGCCGATGGTAAGCGTAGAACCGCTGGAGCGCACGGTATCCTCGATGGCCTTTTTAATCTTGTAAAGATCGGCCCCCAGATTCCGTAAAATCTTTACCGCGATTCCTTCGCCTTCCCGAATGATACCAAGGAGCAAGTGCTCCGTTCCGATGTAGTCATGACCAAGGCGTATGGCCTCCTCACGAGAGAGCCGGATTACATCCTGAACTCTATTTGAAAAATTTCCTTCCGTTGGCATGGTTTGATTCCTTTTCTTCTAAAAATTCAACGATTGTGCCACGCGAATGTTCCAACGAACATCTCCAATTATTAAAATATTAAAACACCGCCGGAGCCATATAAGTAACACCTTATGTTCGCGGGAATTACACTTTGACGAGCGACATTAATGTAATTTAACGACGATTTTCCGTGCGTGCCAGTCACGCTTCCATATTTGACTTTCGCCATTTCCTGACAGCATAACCGTGCATTCCCGACATTTCGCGCTACTGGGCCTTCTGATATTGGCTTTTTTAAGCAATATCGAAATTTCCCGTGGCCAGACTATTAGTTACCCGATAAAGTGTGCCACTCCGCAAATGCTACGGAATGCGAAGGGGAAGTCGCCTTTCGCAATAGGCTACGATCTTCCCGCAGGCTATACTGATTCCCTCGCCAGCCCTTCGGGGCGCTTCATGATATACTACGATACGAATAGCACCACAGCCGATAGCAATACCACGCTTGCTTTTGCAGAACAAGCCGCTGTTGAAGCCGATAGCGCCTATGCGTTCGAAATTCAGGATTTGGGTTACACCGCACCCGAATTTACGTCCGATAACCACTATAATATCTACCTCGCGCCGTTGCACAGTGGCGATCGCGCTTACGGCGCAACTTACACGTATCGCCAGCTTTCGAGTTCCCCAAGCGGGAACGAACGTTGGCGAACGTTTACGCAGGTTGACGATCAGTTCCATTCCCATGTTTATGCCACATTGGGCTACGATGCGCTGCGAATAACGATCTTCCACGAATTCTTCCATGCGACCCAGTTTTCGGGCTATGGAACGCCACCATCGCTTCCAAACTACATTTATTTTCAGGAAATGTCCAGCGTGTGGATGGAGTGGCTTTCGACGCCACGGGTGAAGGATTATCTCCAATATGTGGGGAGCTATTTATCGCATTTGAACCTCGAGTTCGATCTCCCGGTGGATGTGGGCGAGTATGGCGAATATCTCTATTTTGCCTATTTAACAAAGCGATTCCAGGATACGTCCATTATAAAAAAGATATGGACGTATTACCGGGATAGTTCCACTGACCCGATCGCCTGTATCGATGCGGTACTGCACGATTATGGTAGTTCCTTCTGCAACGAGTATCAGAATTTTGGCGCGCAACTCATGCAGGTTGCAAATCCGGCTTTGACGCCGGATATTTCCGATCCCACGCTCTTGCCGATTGGCTCGGTCCCCATAACAGAAGCGCCCATGGGGCAGCCAACGCCGTTTACGGACAATGCACTTTCGCTTAATTTTATCTCGACAAGTTCCGGGAATGAATCCTGTCTGGAGGTCTTTGCACGCGATACTGATCGCGCGGTCCAAAGCACCGCTACAATCACGTTCCCGGGCTTGGGGACGCCACCAAACCTCACTTTCGATATTCCGACGAACTATTGCGATACCGAGCTATGTACCGGTGGAGTACAGGTCTATCCGAATCCATTTATCTCGACCGGCTCAACCGTGGCCTATCTTCTCGCTTCCACGGGTCCTAACCAGCCAGCTTCCGTGGCCATGAATATTCTGGGTTTGGACATGAATGAAATCCGTTCTACAAAGGTCCCGGCGGTAGCCTATAAAGGTTCCTGGGACGCTGTTTGGGACGGGCGAGACGATAACGGTAAGTTGGTTCCCAGTGGGGAGTATTTTTACACCCTCCACGTCGATGGAATGCTAAAAGTTGGGAAGGTTATTGTCGTTAAAAAATAAGTTATACACATTTTATCCACCGCCGTTTTTGCGTAGAAAAAACCGGAGTTCCCGCGACATGACGCCTGATTCTGAAACTCAGACCCCAGTTATCCACAAAATCGGGCCTTTCGGGAACTATGGTTCCCAAAGCATTAAGAAAAGGCATGACGAGATGTCGCCTGTAAAATTGTCAGTAAGGATCACGGTCGTCGGACTTTTTGTCGTGATGATCGCTTTGAACGCCTATCAGGTGTACCGGATTGCCTTCGTCCGGCACGAGGCGGATTTCGTGGCGTGCATCGCCGGGGCCACCGATCTCCGGAACGGGGTAAACCCATACCTGCCGACCGCAATAGTTCCGTACAACACGCTGGCCAATTTTCGCCCCTATATCTACCCTTTATTTTTTGCGTGGCTCTGGATTCCATTTACGTTCCTTGTTCCGGTGGCGGCAAGTTTTGCATGGTATGCAATTAGTGTGGCGATTATGTTTTATGTTCTGGCGATTTCAGCGGACCTCGCGGGAATTAAATCGCAAAACGAGTGCTGGCTTGCCTTTGGGATCATTGCGGTCCTGTTCGTATCTATTCTGCAATGGATTCTGATGTTTGGCCATGAAGATTTGCTCGTGCTGCTCTTCCTGCTGCTCGGAACGAAATATTTGGTGAAAGGCAAAAGTGCCGGCGGAGCATGGTTCGGAATGGCTGCGGCGGGGAAGTTAATGCCGATTGTTGTGTTGCCGATGCTCATCCGAAATTGGAAGGCCATGGCAATGGCCGCCAGTGCAATTGTAGCTACCTGTATTGTAATCCCATATTTTATCGCTGGCAGTGCGATCTTCCATTATTACGACTATTGGGTTCACACGACGCTTGGGAGCGAAATGGCAAAGGGAGATAATGCGGTGCATTCCTTTGCGCTCGCCGGAGCTGCCGCGCAGATTTTCGGCTACGCTCAACCGCCCATGCTAATGAAGCTCGTTTGCGGACTTCTGCTCCTGGCGTTCCCGATGGTCCTTCTCTTTCGAAACAAAAGCCTTCCCGCGCTTTTGCTTTCGTTTATGCTCATCCCGCTGTGCTCCACGCGCAGCGAGCCGAACCATTTGATTATGCTCCTGCCCGGAATGATGCTGCTTATTTCGGTGCTCCTCCAGCGCCAGATTGTTTGGAAGGGCAGGGAAGTTCCACTTTCGAAGCGCGCCACGGTGCTCGGCTGGATTGCCCTTGTCCTCGTCCAGCTAATGATTCTGTGGGGCTATAATGCGGTCATCCCATTCGATACGCTGGGGATGCTGGTGGTGTTTGGGGTGGTGTTTTGGGAAGGAATGAGCTCGGTATTTCAGTTGTAGCGGCGCGGTTTCCGCGCCCGAGCGCCGAAGTTGTTCCGGGCGTTTCGAAGAAGGTTCCCACGGCCCGCGACCGGAGCGGGGTCGGGGAGGGGGTCTGAACTGGGATATTTGGGATGGAAATGATTTATGGGAGGTCTGCGCTATCCCACCTATCCCATGCATCCCACCCATCCCAGTTCAGACATGTGGTTCCCACGGCCCGCGGCCGAAGCGGGGGGTGAAGCGAAGCGCAGCAACAGCCGCCCGCAGCTTGATTGGGTGAGACGGCATCCTTAAACGAAATCGTGGAAAACCGGGGTTGCGTTTTGAAATTTTGTGGAGAATTTTGTCCGATTTCGGGAACGTGAGCACCTATTCGACTCTGTTCGCACAGGTAATGGGGAGACAGACATGATCAAAATGGAAATGGATTTGGAGGGTTTCGAGCGGTCGTTGAATGAGGCGGTCGAGAAGGAGGTGCAGAATGTACTTGAAGAGCAGAGCCGCATCGCAAGGAATATCGTGTGCCCCACGCATGGGTCGCAGTGTAGCATCGATTTCGCACGAACGGGAATGCCGGATAGCTTCACGGCGCATACCTGCTGTGATGAGGGCAAGCGCCTTCTATATGAGGCATTAGGCGTAACGGAACGTTAGACCCCAGCAACGAAAATTATGCGATCCTTTACCCTGCAGAAAAAGTTCGACGAACTGGCGACGAACCTCAGAATGGCCCTCCGCGCGGGCGAGCAAGGCCCGCAGTTGGCTTGGCTCAAAAAATTTCTCGATACTCTTGATGATGTGATAGAGACGCGAGCTAAGGAGATCGCGAAGGAGGCCGTTGAGAATCATGAGAGGAATGAACACTGAATTTACGCGTTTAGAACACACATGGCGCTTTATAAACACAACCGGTACGCCAGCGCATCGCAGAGCGACGCATTCGACGTGACACACAATCCCGGCGCCACAACGCCATATTCGGGAATTTATCGCTGCGACAATTGCGGGCACGAGATTGTGTCTGAGGAAGGAAAGCCGCTGCCGCCGCAGGTGCATACAAAGCACCCTACTGACAAGCCGATAAAATGGAGGCTGATCGTTTTTGCACAACACAACACAACCGCGTAGAATTTAAACAAGCGGCGTTATTTCTTCGATTTTTTGAAAAATAACCGGATAACGCATGCTTCTTAATTTTCTTCGAGCATTACGAAAACTAACCTTACTAAAGAAAGGAATATCCAGGGGGCCCGGAACGTCGCTAATTATTCCATAGACAACCGGAAATTGGGTGGAGTCGGGCATTTCACGGAGGGGAACCAAGCCCTTATGTGAATCGGGTAGTTTATCGGCAACCTTCCTCCTGAATTTCTCATCCATGAGAAAAAGCTCTGCCGAAACCGCACCTTGGTTGAAGAGATGCTAAGCACTGAGGAGCCTTGATATTTCTTTACGTGGATTAATTTCTTATCGGCAGAAAATAAATCGCAAAATTCAATCTGGCTCGAGCCCCCACCATGAAATATGTTATTAGCATCCATGCAAAAAAAGGCTGGATCGGCCGCGGCTTGCGCTGAATTGTATTGAGCTTCGTTCAAACCAGAGCAAGGCGACAAGCTTACACTACCACTGCTATCACGGAAGCTTGCAAACTCCTCATTGATCTCTTCAGCGTAGTCGTTCTTGACCTTAAACCATTTCCCGTTATTGAGGATAAAGGTGGCGCCGTCGACGCGACCACTGATCTCAGTATAGAGACAATTATACACTTTCCATAGGTATTTGGGGTGATGGCTTTGGTCGGAAAAGCCATAGACCTTTTTCGCCTTAAGCCTAGTGGGGGTCAAATTATGCCGCTCCGAATCTGATAATGCCGAAAGAAATGTCCTCAAAGATATATCGTGTAGATCAGCTGATTCAAAATCATCGGTGTGAACTTGCCCTAAATTAATGGACAGATGATTTGTTCCGGTTGGTGCCAATCGAATCAACATTTATGAGTCAACAGAAGTACGATGAACCGTTCCGCCGGAGTGCGGTGCAGTTAGTGGAATCGGGTCAGAGTGGAGCACAGGTGGCCCGCGATCTCGGCGTGCCCGCCAGTCAGGTCTATGCCTGGTGCCGGAAGTACCGAACCGTTCCCTCGACGCATGGCAATGCCAGCGAGAACCAGAGCGAAGTAGCGAAGCTTCGGAAGGAGCTGGCGCTGGCGCGGATGGAACTGGATATTTTAAAAAAAGCGGTTACTATCTTCTCGCAGCCGGGAGTGCCTCGCAGTCGATGAAATACCAATTCATTCTGGAGCGGCATGTGCCGTATGGCGTGAGCATCCAATGCCGGGTGCTCCGGGTGAGCCGTGCCGGCTATTACCAGTGGTGCAAGCAGCATGATCGCTCATGCGAGGTTCCCAAGCGTCAGCGGGAGAATGCGGAACTGGTGCGGCGGCTGCGTGCGCTCTATCCGCAGTACCGGGGCCGATACGGGAGTCCGCGAATGACGCGGGCGTTGCAGCAGGAAGGCTACCGGTGCTCGCGGAATCGTGTGGCACGGCTGATGCGTCAGGAGGGGCTGCGGGCGCGGTCCAAACGCAAGTTCGCGGTCACGACGCATTCGGATCATCGCGCAGCCTCCCCGAATCTGCTGAACTTTACCGTGGCCCAGCCGAACCGGGTATGGACGTGCGACATCACCTACATCCCGACGAAGCAGGACGAATGGCTGTACGTGGCGACGGTGATGGACCTCTGCACGCGCAAGATCGTGGGCCTGGCCATGCGCGACGACCTGTCACAGCAACTCGTCAGTGATGCCCTACGCCAGGCGATCGACCGGCAGCACCCGGAGGCGGGACTGCTGCTGCACTCGGATCGCGGCGTGCAATACTCGTCGGAGGCCTATCGCGCCCTCGTGCG
Source organism: Bacteroidota bacterium (assembly GCA_021825235.1). GTDB lineage: Bacteria > Bacteroidota > Ignavibacteria > Palsa-1295 > Palsa-1295 > PALSA-1295. The sequence continues at coordinate 7,806 of JAKAIL010000195.1, forward strand.
AGCGCATGGCTTCCGTCAAAGCATGAGCCGAAAAGGCAACTGCTGGGACAACGCGCCAATGGAATCCTTCTTTAAAACTTTGAAGGTCGAACTCGTCTATCCTCAACGCTTTGAGACGCACGAGCA
>JAKAIL010000196.1 GCA_021825235.1 Bacteroidota bacterium
TCGATTCTGTCTCGAGCGGCACGTCGAGCACCCTCTGGGCCGTTTCGTTCCCGTCTGCGGGTACGGGTTACTGCGTGGGAAATTCCGGTGTGCTCTTAAGGTCTTATAACGCTGGCTCATCGTGGAGCTTATCCACGATCGAGTCATGTCCGTTAACAGCTGTGTTTTTTTGGTCGGATACCGAGGGACTTGTCGGCGGGTACGGAGGGGGGCTTAGCTTCATCCTACACACCCGCAATGGGCTTGCCTCGTGGGACTCTGTCATGACGTTCGCAGTTCCCCATGCGTTTGGAGGCACTCCGAATGGATGGTTGCTCACCGGGACATATGGAGAGGCCGGGCTTGTATATGCCAGCACTGACACCGGTCGTAGTTGGGATCCCGTGGCAGGAACCTTTAAGAGTGTGCCAGTCAGTGCATTCGCGGTGCAGGGCGGCCACTGGGTTGCGACTAGTCCCCAAGTGGGGCCGCCTATTTGGGGACTGACCGGTGGTGTAGGCTATTCTACGGGCCCCGACTCTTCCTGGCAGGTTTTACATGATGGGGGTAATTGGCAAGGCGTCTCGATGGATGCTTCCGGCAACGCGGTGGCGGTTGGCGATAGCGGGCAAACGCTATGGTCCACGGACTATGGGCAGTCTTGGACGTCAGTCTCCTCTGGCGGTAACTATTTCCTGACTGGCGTGGCTATTTCATCCAGCGGTAACATCGTAGCTGTCGGCGATAGCGCGATCCTCACCGGGAACGTTGGTTCCCAATCGTGGACCAAACTCGCGACACCGGTTTACCCACTGAATGCGGTAACCTTTTTAAGCTCTACGAAGGCTGTTGCCGTTGGGATGAATGGGAAAATCTACACTATTACCTTCAGTTCGCCGTGAAGTCCGGATAAGGTGACTTTTGCCTGCGTTGGTGTGGGGAATCGAGGTTCGGTGAGATTTTTGGATCCTCGGGAACTGGTTGTTGGAACAAGGAAAAGGCGAGGGGGAATCCGATTCGTTAAAGTTCCATTGTGGATAAAAATGCAAATTCGCGTTTCCGAGTCACGCGAGTGGCTTATTCTGCAACGGGTTAGCCGGTTTCGGTACGATTCACATTAAGATGTGGAAGAAAACCATATCTTATTAGAAAGGCAAGGCGATGGAAACTGTAAGCAAAAGCCCCGGCACTTCCACCGGGGCTTTCCAAGGTCCAAGCTTTTCTAGCATAAACGCTTTCTGTGTGCCTATGCGGTTTCTTCCTGAATGCGCATCTGGCGCCGTGCGGCACGCTGGCGGAGCATTTTGTTCTTCACCGACGGCTTTTCAAAATAAGTACGGCGGCGATATTCTTTCAAAATCCCCGCGCGCTCGTATTTCTTCTTAAAGCGGCGGAGCGCCCGATCAATCGGTTCATGTTCCTGTACGATAATTCCTACCACGCTGGTCCTGTTCTCCTTATAAAATTGTGGGCTGTTAACCGCGATGAGCGATTTTGAAGTTCCGTTATTGTGGCTGAAAATTTTCGAGTAATTTCCGCTCGCCCGATTTTTCGAAATGGACCAATACAGCATTGCGTCCGCTGGCGGTGACTTCCTTGCCGATTACGGTGCCGACATCGTCCCAGTCCTTATGAAAGATGGCTTCCCCCAAGGCGAAAATACGGCTTGGCGAATACGGCGTACATTCCGAAGCGGTAAGCGTCGTGTGCGTTTTCGGCTTTTCGCTCATGAGCGAGGTCAGGTTCACGAGCATCGTGTTATGGCACTTGGTGCAGCGGACCCACAGGTTCTCTGGGACCGGCTCCTCGGAGGCGCGGTCGATGGGCTGCGGTTCCTCACCGGCCATGCGGGTACGGGCTTCGCCAACGATTTCTTTGCGGGCCGTGCGGGTACACTCGGAACAGAGCATCAGTCCGGTGATGTATTTGGAGCGCCGCCGTGTGCGCGCTCGGGGAGTTTTCGTCGCTGTTTTCGTCGCCAATGTTATAGTATGGATTCGTTTCCGGAACTGCCGAGCTTGAACATCGCCCGCTACCACAGGATAATTCCTCGGCCGTACTTCTCGAGAGAAGAAATGCCGGTCGTGCCTCAGCAGAATCCGCGAAAATTTCGAGTTTTATTAAACACCTTGCAGCAGCCAAACCGTTCCATTTGGATGGAATTTGGAACGTGGAAGCCAGGGAGTTATCCACGGAAGAACTTTGGATGAGTTGAAAACTCTTTTAAAGGCCGTTTTGGTCAAAAATAAGCTATTTTTTCGACCATTCCGGAACTATTCATAGAATACTATGCTTCTAAAGGAAAATATCCTCTTGGAGAGCGATGCCGATAGGAACAGCCGCACCTCTGGAACGATACCCTTCGAATGGATGGAAGAGTGATTAATTCTGAGTTTGGCACACCATAAAATGACCGGCCTCGGAACAGATTTCGCCGCACGTCCTGTTGAAACCGCGCGGGGATACCTCTCGTATTTCTTTCGACCTGAATTTTCACTAACCGACTGCTTATCGATTCCTTGTGACAATGCGGGCCACGGCTGCTTCTTTCGGTCGTTGCTCTGAATTAATTACGCTGCCGGCTTATGGCGTACCCATCGGGGGTGGCGCCCTGTTTTGCTTTGCCTGGCGCGTGGGGCGATTACGGTTAGGTGAGAACTTTTTCAAGCGCAAAAAATCGTTCTTCGTGGAGAGGGCCAGGACCGGCTTCGGTGATGGTCGTCCTCTTGCTTGCGCTGCTTACGGTTTCGCTCGACTCCTGCCTAAAAAAGCCCATTGAAAAAGAGACGAATACGCCCGGCGGGCTCATCGATACTACGGCGGGACTAACGGATACGACAAAGGGATTTTTATCCGAGCAGTACGATTCGATTTCGCACAAGTTCAATAGCCTGCTCCATTTGATCCTCCCCCCGAAAGAGGACACGACCAAAGGCATACCGGTCGTGATGCCGCCGCCCGCATCGGTTACTCCTCCGGTTTCCACGACGCCGGCCCCATCGCTGCCGGGGTTTATGAAATCGCCCGTTAAGCGGGAAGTGCAGTTCGATACGAGTGGGAACGTTACGCAGAGCGATGTCTTCATGGGCAGCGATGTCCGTACGCCTGTGACGACCCCGTTAGCCGACTACCTACAAGCGGAAGAAGACGAGCAGCTCCGCCACAATTTCGAGGCCATGGTCCATAAGGAGATCGATACCGGGACCACGGTTGACCAACAGACCGGCATTCTTGGAAATTATAATTCCATCTCGATCCCCATTCCGCCAAGCATTGTCCCAACGATTTTCGGGCGCCCCTCCATTAATTTACGGGTCAATGGCGATGTGGCCATCCACCTCGCCTATCGCGACCAGCAGACCTATGCCACGGCTGGCGCGAACTTCTTCGGCTCCGAGACCGGGCTCAATTTCAAGCAGGAGATTAACGTCTCGACCAACGGTACGATTGGCGATAAACTCAAGATCGGTGCCGACTGGGGCTCGGACCGTATGTTCCAGTACGATAACCTGCTCAATTTCAATTACAAAGGGTTCCCAGACGAAATTCTGCAGGAGTTTGATGCCGGTAATATTACCTTTAATACGCCATCCAAATATATTGGCCTCCAGCAGGACTTGTTCGGACTAAAGGCGATCACACGGTTCGGGCCGATATATCTAACGACGGTCGCAGCGCAGAAAAAAGGCCAGCGCGAGTCGAAGTCCTTCGGTGGCGGTGCCGGAGCGGCAACCGAGCATATTATCCATCCCTGGGAATATCGAAGGAACCGGTTCTTCCTCGATACTTCGTTCATCAAAAATTATGAAGCATATTATTCGACGATTCCACCGAATCAGGGTCTGGGGCTTCAACCACCGACCAAGGTAGAAGTTTGGACAACGACGACGAATTTGACGGACCCTCGGGCACGGCACGCCGTTGCCTATTATGCGCTCCCCGCGCAAAGCGGAGGAAATTACGCTGCGCTTCGTTCCGGAAACGGTTCGCTCTTTGATGACTCGGTCGTATCCGCATATTGGATACAGATGGATACCACACGCTATACGGTGGACGCCTCTGGTGTGCTGATTCTAAATCAGGAACCCGACGATCTCCAAACGGCCCTCGCCGTGAGCTATCAGACTCAGTATGGACAACAATTTGGAGAAAATTCTACCGTTACAGATACCCCGCTGGTTTTAAAGTTAATTAAGCCGGCTGGGACTTTTCAAAATCCTTCCGAACCCGAATGGAATCTTATTCTTAAGAACACTTATTACATTGGCGGAATTAATTTCGATGCCTCCAGTTTTTCTACGCAGCTCTATGTAATTGCGCCAGGAGGAAAAGAGCAGGAATATCTACGAAAAGCCAGTGTAAAAGGCAATCCCTTGCTCAAGGCCCTCTCGGTTACGGGGTTGGATCGATACAACAATTCCAGCGTCGGCCAAAAATCACCCGACGGACTCATTGACTATAACAGCCAGTTCCAGCAGGACTATATTGTCGATCCCAAAACGGGAACACTTGTGTTTCCCTATCTCCAGCCGTTCGGGAATGTAATAGTTAACTATAATAAACTCCAGCAAAGCAAGGAGCGTACCTTTCAGCCCGATACCGATTTTTATTTACCGGAAATTTACAATACCTCCCAGGATGTGCTTCGTCTCAAAGAGACCAAGCTGGTGGACCTCGATGTAAAATATACGGGCGGCGTTTCTTCCACGCTGCAACTGGGGGCGTTCAATCTGGTCGAGGGAAGCGTGCGGGTAACGATCGGCGGGCAGCAATTGGTGGAGGGAACGGATTTCCGGGTGGACTACAACTCCGGCACGGTAACCATCTTGAACCCGGACCTGCTCAATACGGGTCAGATTAATGTGGAATACGATGTCCACGACATTTTTACGAATGCGACGAAGAATATTCTGGCGATGCGCGCAGAGCTGCCCTTGTACGATGAAGGCGCGAACCTGAAAGGGGAGATTGCAACGACGCTGATGAATTACTCGATGTCGCTCCCCACGCTCAAAACGCACCAGGGCGAAGAACCGCTTTCCAACTGGGTGTGGGGCATGGACGGCAATTACAATTTCGATGCTCCATTTATAACCGATGCGCTCAACGCATTGCCAATTTTCAACCTAAGCGGCAAATCGTCCTTCGATGTAAGGCTGGACGGCGCGCTTTCCATGCCGAATCCCAACACGGAGAAATCGCCTATGCCGGTCGATAACGGCGCCTCGATTGCCTATCTCGACGATTTCGAAGGTGGCCTTAACGAGTTCCCACTGTATCTGAACTATGGCCGCTGGGTCCCCGCCTCGCAGCCGGCCGATAGTGCGTTCATGGCGCAAGTGCCGCCATCGAATGCGCCCGATAGCGAATATTGGAATAATCCGATCAATCAATTAAAAGGGAAGACCGCATGGTTCCCACCGACCACCATCAACCAGCCGCTGGTGCCATTACAGGAAATTAAACCCAACGAGACGCCGGCCATTACCGGACAAACGGCGACGACGATGGACTATTATTTCGATCCCACAACGCCGGGTATCTACAATCCCACGCCAAACATTGGCGCGCTGGGCACGACCCGAATGTGGGGTGGCATGATGCAATACGCGCCAGGCCTGAACGTGGCCGCCACGAACACCGACGCGATTCAATTGTATATCAAGGTTGATCAACTGAACATAGCAGACCAGGCCAATGCTATGCTCACCTTCGACCTCGGGCAAATTTCTGACGATATCATTCCGGATAAAATCTTAGAGACTGAGGACAAGGCCCGCAACGGGCGCTATGAGCCGGGAGAAGATGTGGGATTAGATGGATTAACCGATGCACAGGAGCAGGCGAAATGGCAGGGGGCATACAATCAAGGCGACCCGAGCAATGATGATTATGGCACCGATTTTCTTCACATCAACGGACAGGAAGGGAACGAGAACGATTATTTCTCCGGGCTGACGCCGGATCATGAGGATTTGGACGGGACTGGCTCGGTCAACCTCACCAATGGATATTACGAGTACGAAATCCCGCTTTATATGGCGCTGAATAAGTACGTCATTGGCGGAAATCCTTCCCAGGGATGGTATCAGCTTCGAATACCGCTCGCCGATTATTCGCGGATTGTTGGCACGCAGGATAGCTCTTTCAGCAATATCAATTACTATCGCTTCTGGACGACGGGCTACACGCATTCCATGCAGGTTGAACTGTTCGAGGTTATGCTCGTCGGAAGCCAATGGTCGCGCGGCAGTGTGGGGCTGAACCCGCAAAATCCAATTGCCGATCAATCCCTCAAGGTTGGCTACGTCAATATCTGGGATAATGGTTCAACGGGATATTATTCCCCGCCGGGTGCGGCAACGACATTGGTTCCGGCTTCGACCACCTACATACCGGGCAACGAGCAATCGCTCCTCATGCACCTTTCGGATATAGGGGATACCGGACGGCGCGAAGCGACGCGCGTGTTTCCGACTCCGAACGATCTCTTCAATTATACCTCCATGGCGATCTGGGCACATGGGGATGAGTCGGACACGAGCGAAATTTCGACGAAGCCCTTGCACTCTATGGCCGATACGGCTGGCCGCGTGTGGATTTATTGGCGGTTTGGTTCCGACCAATACGATTATTACGAATACCGTGTGCCATTAGTGCGGGGCTGGCAGAACCTGCACGTCGATTTTAATTTCCTGACCGCGCTCAAAGCGCAGCGGCCCGCAGGCAAGTATGAAATATCTGCCGTCGATCCGAATGTTCCTTATGCAATCTATAAAGTAGTCGGTGGGCCAACGCTAACGAATGCGCCCTATTTCGTGCTCGGCGTGCAGAACATGACCGGCAATGCCCACTTGAACACGGATGTTTGGTGGGATGAACTTCGCCTGCTTGGCGCGAACGATCGGATGGGTTTAGCATGGAATGGAGCTGCGAAGCTGCAGCTTTCGGATTTCGGAAATATCACGGGTTCCATCGTGGACGAAAGCGCGGATTTCCATCGTGTGGACGAGCGGTTCAACACCACGCGTTCGACTACGTTCGATTGGGATGTCATCGGGCAGTTCGCAATGGAAAAAACGCTGCCCAAGTCCATGGAAGCGATGCAGACGAAACTGCCGCTCACGATTTCGCACGCGGAATCCATTATTACTCCAAAGTATCTCGTCAATACGGACGAGAGTTTGGCGGGAGCTATTGCAGCCGTCGAATCGAGTCCGAATTATACGGCGGCACAGAAAACCCAAATCGTCGATTCGCTCAATAACAATAACCAGACGCTCGACATCAAAAACTCGATCGGTTCGAACGATATTGCCCTTCGGTTCCCAGGCTCGTTCTTTCTCATTCCCGCGCTCGTCAACCGGCTCAATTTCAGTTTTGGCTATACGGAAGAATATCTTCGTTCGCCGCAGTTCCAGTATGATTATAACTGGGCGTGGACCGTGGGGGGCCGCTACTCGCTGCCGCCCTTACCCCAATTGGGCATTCAGCCATTTAAATGGTGGGGGAATACCACCCCGATTATTGGGCCGTATGCGGATTGGAAAATAAACCTGCTTCCGCAGAACGTTTCGTTTGCGATTGCCGCAACGCGTGGCCGGGATCACTCACTGACCCAGCTTTCCACACTTACACTGCCTCCGGAACTTTCTTCCACGCAGGATACGATCGATGTCCTCAACAGCTGGGTTCCTATCGTTCAGCGCGTGTTTACGGCGACCCGCGGAATGCAGATAGACTGGAAACCTTTCGAAGGAGGGTTCCTTTCGCCAGCATTCAATTACCGGCTGGATGTTACGAGCAATCTTGCGCCACTCGAGACCACTTCACAGTTCAATGCCCCGGTCACGTATGATTCGAGCGGGCGGCCCATTTATAATTACGATAGTATCTACTATTTCCAGCGGAATT
>JAKAIL010000197.1 GCA_021825235.1 Bacteroidota bacterium
CCCCAAAAGAGCTTCAAAAACAAAAACATGGTGCAAAACCACCTTCCGAAACGCCACTCGCAAAATCGTTCATGGGACAGAAAGGTAATTCAGTGGACTCACTTTATTCCCATTCATCGCGGCGCAGACAGCGCGAAACTTCATCTCGTAATCGACCTCGGCTGGAGGACGGTTGACACAATGATCGCCCTCACTGCTTTTTCGCCGGATTCAATTCAATTCTTACAGGTCGCCTTGGCTGATAAGGATGGCACGGACAGAATTCTTATGAATGCCGGCGATACTCAATTCGCTTTCCTAAAAATGCTCTCTATGGTAACGCCAGAGGTTTCACTTTCAGAGATAACAACAACACTCATTTACGACGACACTCTTCTTACTGCCTTACAACCGATTGGGTTAAATGGGTGGACGGTGACACATGAAATGATTGTGGGAGATAGCATTCTGGTTGATCTTCATCGCTCTTCTCAGCAACAAATAAATGCTGGGGAGAATATGTGTGAATTTCCATTTATCGGATATCTGTCGACTCCTTCGCGCGGATTGTTGTTGCTTGATCGGGTTATTTATGATAGTGCAATTTTCCCGGGGTGTATTGTTCTTTCGGCGGGTCCGCTCGATAGCTTGCAAGTGGCGCTACGATGGTACTGTGGCTATCCTACGCTTCTGCAATTTATGAAGACGGGCAAGATATCACTGGCGATCGAGAGTATCTCGCCCAATCCCGGAAGTGATTGGGTCACTGTACACTTTGCCAACCCCACTTCCTCGCTGATTTCCTACCAGGTTTTTGATGCGTTGGGAATGATTCGCGCGTCGGGCGCAGCGTCGGGCGATGACCTGGTGCTCGATACCCGCTCGCTCGCGAGCGGGTTATATTATTTGCGGGCACGGAATGCAATGGGCGCGGTTGCAGCGGGGAGATTTGCGGTTGAGAGGTAGCCTTATCTTTTCATACCCGCGAAAGCGGGAATGACATTTCAGCATCTTCCATTGAATTTAAAGATTCCCATTCCATCTCGAACTCCGCCATGGCCGCATGTTCTTCGAGCGTGAAGCGGTAACGGAATTGCGAGAGGTAATCGGCGACTTCCGCTTCGCTCATGCCGAGCCGCGCGCCATGCTCGCGGCCTAACCACCCCCTGCCCCCTCCTTGAAAAGGAGTGGGAGTTGAATAGTTGTCAAGCGAGCGTTCGAGCGATTGAACGATTTCGTTCCGGGCCGCTTCCGGTGTGTCCTTCCGGATTGCCCAAACTGCGAAAACGAACGGCATTTCCTTCCACGCACACCATTCTTCCGCAAGGTCGAAGGCTTTGTCGAAGCTAGGCAGGCCCCCGCCGTAAGCGGCTTCTAAAGCTTTATCGCCAATGAGCAGCACTGCGTCAAAGCCTTCAAGTGATTGATCCGTGGCATGGGACCGATGGAATGTGCACTCTGTAATTCCGAAACGACGCTCCAGAAGCACTCTCAGCAATTCCACACTAGTGGATGTTTCCGAAGTAATGGCAATTCGCTTTCCGGCCAGTTCCCGCCAATCGTATTTGCTGAATAGCAGCACCGAATTCGCTTTGCCTTTCACCGCAACGCCGTAATCGAGCTTTTCGAAATCATCGCTCAGATTCATGTAGTCACGCAGAGACATTGGCCCAGCATGAACCGCGTGGAGCAGGCGTCCCGCCTGCTGTTGGTCAGGCGTCCCCGCCTGACCCGCGAGTGTGCCAAATACGCGCGGAGCAAGCGGAGCGAGCTTTATTGCATTCGAATATTCTGGAAAGGAATTATAGAACGGCACCGAATTCAGGTACGGCATCTTGCTTACAACCGACCATTCCTTCTTCGGATGAATTGCGATGGGTTTATACCACACATCGCGTTCCACGGGTAGCTTTCCGGCTTCGTGGATGATTGAGATAAGCTTGCCTTTCGCAAGTTCCATCGGACTGATGGCACCGGCATCGTGCGCGATACGCTCTTCGCCGACGGTGCCATCCATATCGTCTGCACCAAAGTTCAGGGCAATGGTTGCAACCTCAGCAGTCAACATCACCCAGTACGCTTTGATGTGCGGCACGTTATCGAGCATGAGGCGGGAAATGGCGATGGTCTTAAGGTCGTCGATCGCACTCGTAAAATCGTTCCGCACTTTGATACCTGTATTCCCGGGCTGGAAAGCAAGTGGGATAAAGGATAGGAATCCGTGCGTCTCGTCCTGACACTCACGGACACGCAGCATGTGCTCGATGCGTTCTTCGAGCGTTTCGATGTGGCCGTAGAGCATCGTTACATTGGACTGAATGCCCATGCGGTGTGCAGTGCGATGTACGTCGAACCATGCTTTAGCGCCTATTTTTTGATGGAATAGTCGCTTGCGAACACGCTCGGAAAACACTTCCGCGCCGCCACCGGGCATGGTGCGGAGCCCTGCATCCCAAAGTTCTCTCAATACCTGCTCGTGAGACTTCTTGAATTTCTTGGAAAAGAAGTCAATCTCGACCGCGGTAAATGCTTTCACATCCACGTTCGGAAAATTCGTCTTGATCTGGCGGACCATTTCGAGATAAAATTCCCACGGCCATTTGGGATGGAGTCCGCCGGTGATGTGAACTTCGTGCAGATCGGGCCGGAGTTTTGAAAGCATCTCGGCAATCGTCATCTCATAGCCCTGCTCGGAGCCGGGCTTCACGGCAAAATCGCAGAACTTGCAGGAAAGCACACAAATGTTCGTAGGCTCGAGTTTACGGTTGAGCACGAAATAGACCGAATCGCCCGATTTATCGCGAGCTACAGAGTTGGCCATGCGGCCGATTCCAATTAAATCCGGAGAATCATAAAGCGCAAGGCCATCCTCTTTGGAAAGCCGTTCGCCAGTGCGGACTTTGTCCCAAATGGGCTGAAGAGCCGGGTCTCGAAATGTCAAATTGTGAAAGGTGCTCATTCGGTGCTGAGTTAGTTGCCCCTAAACATTCGCAACGCAGAATGCGCTCCACAACCGGGGCATCGGCACAACATTCGTTCTGAAAGGATACTATGGAAAATACCGGGCTCGGAATTGGCAGTTTAGGAATTCTTCTCATCCGTTTTGAACTGGCCGCAATCTTTTGGGTCCATGGCTGGCCGAAGCTCAACCCAAATGGCCCAATGCACGGGCCACAAGGCCTCAGCGGCTTTCTCGCATCGAAGGGAGTTCCCTCGCCGCTGGTCGTGGCGTGGCTGGTCGCAATTCTGGAAACGGCGGGGCCGGCGCTCCTCGTGCTCGGCCTTCTCACCCGGCTGGTCGGATTCCTGCTTGCCATCGACATGGCCGCCGCAATTGCCCTCGTCAAAAAGGACGATGGCTTCACGAAGGCCAATGGGATCGGCTGGGAATTCGAATTCGCCCTGCTGATTCAAGCGCTGGCGCTGGTCTTCCTTGGACCGGGGACCATAGCAATATAATCCAGGTCCAATCTGGGTAATGCCGGTTCGGGGTTACGGATAAAATCGAATACCCACTTCACCGTCGATCCCTGCGCCGAAGGCTGGAACGAACCCGATAAGAGGCCCGATTCCGACATAGATTTCCAGCGGCGTCTCTACGGGAATGACATTCACTCCAAACATCACCCGAGCCCCAATCCCGACGGTGCTCGCGCCACCTTCATCAAAATATTCAGCATTCCCGAATGCAATGGCCAACCCAGGGCCCGCATACATTTTTACAATACGGCTGTGAAATGCATTGAAGTGCCATAAATAATCGCCTTGCAGGCGAACCGGTCCGAACCAGGAACCGCCAAAATCCGCCACGAAGGCCTGGTCATAAGCTGTCCAGATTTTAACCGAGGCCCCATCGAGCGTTCCCAGGACAATTCCGAATCCGAAGGATTTCCCTTCCGGTCCCTGCGCGTGCGCCGTGGAGGCAGCGAGCGAACAAAGCAGCGCTGCAATCCCGATGAATTTTAAGAAATGCCCTTTCGAAAGGCATGAATTTAGAAACAAATTAATCATGACGTTTTAAGAAAATAGTTAGCATGAAGCTCAACATAAATCATACCGACATGGTGACAACTATATCAAAATTTTTCATTTTGGTATTTTGCTGCGTCGTTTCAAAGCCTGTTTTTGGGCAATCTGATTCCAGCAGGCACAACACGCCTACAAAGCGCCACACTTTGCTGAGCCCATTTACCGCACCGGCCGGCTCCTTTTCGAAACAAGGTTTTGCCGGCGCGCCCTATGTAAAATACTCGCCAGAGACTCGCTGGATGGGCGGACTTGTCGGTATTTATTACTTCCATCTTGGATCTGACACGAATGAGCAGCTTACCCGACCTTCCGATGTTTCCGGCGGAGTTCGGTATTCCCAAAATCATCAGCTTCTACTGGGGATAGACTACAATCTCTATACGCAACGGGACGAATATCTGGTTAATGGCGGCTTCCACTACCAACAAATTCCGATTGATTTTTATGGCATAGGCGATCACACTCCATCAAACCGGACCGATAATTATACTCCACTTTATCGCGGCCTGGAATTTTACGCGATACGGAAATTGGTACGCACGCAGAATGGTATTGGCCTCAATGCCGGAGTAGAAGCGGAGTTCCGAAACGATAAAGTCCTTTCCACGATCAATGACACCGGGACCATCGCGCGTGGACTCGTACCGGGTGCAAACGGTGGGGCTTCGAATGGGGCTGGAATTATCGTAATCTACGATACACGCGATAATATTTATTCCACGCACTCCGGGCAATATGCATCGTTCGATGCCGAATTTTACGGTCGTTCTATAGGCAGCGATTACACCTTCAGCCGCTATACGCTCGATGCCCGCGACTTCGTTCCGATCGGGAAAAACCAAACATTCGCGGCTCAATTGTATGGTGTGGCTGCTACAGGTCTGGTACCCTTTTATATGATGGCGGAATTAGGCGGAGATGCGCTGTTACGCGGCTATTACCAGGGCCGGTTCCGCGAAAACGATCTCGGCCTGGTACAAGCGGAATACCGGTTCCCGATCTGGTGGCGCTTTGGCGGCGATGTCTTCGCCGGTGCCGGAGAAGTGGGCCACACCCTGTCCGATTTCACCTGGAGCGGGATCCATCCATCCTATGGCATTGGACTTCGATTGCTGGTTATTCCTGCCGAGCACCTGAATGCCCGTTTGGACTACGGCATTGGGACTGACTCCCGTGGACTCTATCTTGCCATTTTGGAAGCGTTTTAGGAACGTTCGTTCACGCTTTGGTTAGAAGTCGCTTGCCAACGATTTCTTCTGGATCCATTTGTTCCGAGTTGGTACAGGAGATGATGGAGCAGAGATATATAGAGATATATAATGATGGTTACCTTTCGCTTCAATTTTTATTCATCGTGTCTGGCAGTTTACCAGCCACATTTTCAAAATGGGAGCTCTTATGAAACGCTTTATTTTGGCAATTCTATTTATTGCGGCGTTTGGCTTCAGCGCAACCCCGAATATCGCGCTGGCCCGACGGCATCACGTTGTACACCGTTACTACCGGCGGCGCTATGTTGTGCATTACCGCTACATACGCGGGCGGCGCGTGGTTTACCGGACCGTTCGTTCCCGGTCCCATGGGATAAATGCTAATACGAATGTCGGTGTTGGCCTTGGACCCATTCACATAGGCGTTGGTGCTGGCGGCGGTATTCAGATTCATGCATTTGCGCCGCCGCGCACAGATCCTCCGAATGATCCGCCGACGAGCATGAATTCCACGAGTCCGCGCGTTGATCCGCAAGTCAGCGCGAATGGGCAAGTAATTGTTCATCCTACGGATTGCGATTTGGAGTGCTACGTTAATCCTGTTACGCCCGCGGTAGCCTACTGCACATCGTGTACTGCCTCTGGAACACAGAAGGTCGATGTACGGCGCGTCGAGCAGCGATTTGCATTGTCGCCGGATACAAACGTCAATGACTACTATGTGAACTATGTGCCGCCGCGCGTTGTCAGCGTAGATGGATTCTCCGTTGCAGTCACAGGCAATCCGGCGTATTATAGCCCATTTAAACATGGCCGGGCCGGATTCTGGTACGTTCACAACCGGAAAGGCGTTGATCCAACGGCAGGCTATGGGGTAAGTCCTCGTGCCGGCCCTATTCCCGAGAGCATTGGCGGAACAGCCTATGTAGTAACCACCGTAGAGGAATAGTATTATATCCAAAGCCCCTCCCAAAGAAGGAGGGGTTATTTTTTTAAGCCTTAACTTCGATGCACCGTCACCGCTGATGCCTGGCTCGTTGGGAATATGATTACTTCCCCAATTTGCACGTGCGGCGGACGGTTGGCACACCAGACAATCGTCTCGGCAATGTCCTCAGCATGTAACGGTTCAAGACCTTTGTACACTTGCTTCGCTCGGTCCTTATCACCATGAAAGCGCACTTCGGAGAATTCCGTCTCGACCAGACCCGGATCGATTGTGGTAACCCGAAGCGGCGTATCGACTAAATCGAGTCGAAGCCCCTTTGTTATGGCGTCCACAGCATGTTTCGATGCACAATAGACATTCCCCTTGGGATATACCTCATGCCCGGCGATGGAACCGATATTAATGATATGGCCGCGCCCGCGCTCGATCATACCGGGCACGACATCGCGCGTTACGTAGAGCAGGCCTTTCACGTCCGTATCGATCATCTCGTCCCAATCGTCGAGTGAACCTTCCTGCAGCTTGTCAAGCCCGCGCGAAAGTCCTGCATTGTTAACGAGAATATCGATGTGCTTCCATTCGGCAGGTAGTCCTTCGATCGCACGATGAACGGCCGCTCGATTTCGAACATCGAGCGAGAATATGTGAATTTGTACGGACGGATTAGACGCTTTCAGATGCTTCTCCAGTTCTCGAAGCCGTTCCAAACGCCGCGCACAAAGCAGGAGCTTTGCGCCCTGCGCGGCAAACGCTTCGGCTGTTGCGCGGCCTATGCCACTGGAGGCTCCGGTGATAAATACGATCTGGTTATTTAGAAATGATGTTACCATGCAAGAGAGAAAATTGGTGATTGGTTGGAAGTGCTAAACAACACAACCCGAACAATCAGCCCGGACAACAGGCTGACAAGAGCTTTTTTCGTTCGTGGGCATTACAGGGTTCGAACCTGTGACCTCTCGCGTGTGAAGCGAACGCTCTGGACCAGCTGAGCTAAATGCCCGTTCGAGATTTCGCTAACCTACCCGGCAATCGGCTGGTTCCAAACGCCGCAACAAATACGATTTGCATGTCGTTAGCTGTTTATCATGTGCAGTAACACTTAGCACGTCAGCATTTAGCACGTCAGCATTTAGCACAATAGCACTTTCAGCACTTTCTATGAAGATTGCCGTCATTGGTGGCGGGCCCGCGGGACTGTATTTCTCGCTCCTCGCAAAAAAATGGAATCCCGCGCTCGAGATCGATCTCTTCGAGCGTAACGCGCCGGAGGATACCTTCGGCTGGGGGGTCGTGTTTTCGGATAAGACATTAGGCTACCTCCAGGCGGAGGACGTTCCTTCCTGGAAAGCAATTACAGACCATTTCGAGCGATGGGAAAATGTGGACATTGTTCACCATGATGAAAAAGTTACAGTCCGTGGCAATAAATTTTCGGGCATCGCCCGGATTGAAATGCTTCGCCTTTTGCAGGAGCGTGCCCGCGAGCTTGGCGTTTCGCTCCATTTTCGCGCACCCGTCGCCGATCTTTCTGCATTCGCGTCTTATGACCTTCTGGTGGGCGCCGATGGAATTAATAGTGAAGTGCGTTCCCAATTCGAGGAATGTTTTAAGTCCGATCTTTCGACGCGAACGAACCGCTATATTTGGTATGGTACCCATCATCTTTTCCATGGCTTAACACTCACGTTTCGCGAGAACAGTGCCGGTGTAT
>JAKAIL010000008.1 GCA_021825235.1 Bacteroidota bacterium
CATTGTCAGTAGTTCCGTCATCGACCGCTCCTGCTGAAAGTTCGTCCAAACAGCAGTAGCGGTCTTCCCGAAACCCTGACATTTCTATTGTGCTAAGAACCTGACATTTCTAAGGTGCTACTACAATGGAGCAGAATTCATGGTCCGGCTCTTGACTTTGCCACGCCTATTTCGTACCTTGGGGTACTGATTCGGCGGTAATAGCGTTGGCATCGATACCCGCACCGCCGAAGGTTCTGTATCGCCTATCTGGGTTGCTTGCCCCAATGTGTGCGCTCTGAATATGTATCGTTACTGAAATTGGTATGCTTTCGCTGTTATTAGAAGATAGGATAAGTTCGCTCTGGGAGGCGGAACAGCATGTTTATGCTATTCCGGCCGCCGGAACCATGCCATCCCGCCAATGGACCGCGCTTACGTTTGAGCGGCGCGTGAACCTTCGCAGCCGCGCACTCGAAATCTGGAGAGACTACCTGGAGCGGGACCGTGCGATGACCCCCCATCCACCCATTGCCATTCCCGAATACCGGCAAATGCTCTCCCACCCGGACGGTGAATTGATTGTGGAAGAATTATGACCTACTGAACTTGCCCGGAACTCGGGCTGTTCGGGGCGGTGCTATGAAAATTTCTCGCGTTCGTTCCTTCGTGCTCGCCGCAAGCTTTCTTGGATGCATTCTCGCATCTGCAAAGGTATTCAGCCAACCGCTCGATCCATACCGGCGCATTAACGATCCACTTGCTATTGCAAATCTCGGCGGCCCGGATAGCGGGCAAACGATCTACGATTACAAAGGAAGTTCCGGGCCACGCGATACGGATGGCTATCAAATCCAGTCCTCGGCTACAGGTGCCGGCATTATCCGGCATTTGTGGGTTGTTTACAATGGTGGCGGTGATCCAGACAGCGACTATTTGAAATTATGGGTAGATGACTCCCTGCTCATTTCTGGAACGGCACCCGATTTTTTTTCGAAAGTTCACGGGCTCATTGGAGCGCCGTTTGATACCTCTTCCAGCGGAGCGGAAGTGTGCGAAACTCAGATCCCTTATCATCGGAATTTCCGATGGACTACTCGGGGCGAGTGGCACTTTTCCGGCTGCGCCTGGCAGCCAATTGACACGACAAAAACGACGTTGCCGTCTCTTTCGAGTCCGGCGTTTCGGAACGACCAGTTAGCGGCAGATTAATGCGCTCGGCGAAGAAGTACTGAGGTCTGTGGCCATTTCCGGTGGGCTGGCACGGACAATCTATATTCCGCCGCTTGCGAATGGTAGTTATTGGTTGAGCATTGAGTTGCCGAGTGGCCGGACGGTCGTCCCGGTTCAGTTAGGGCGGTGATCGGTGTACGAGAATTAATCCTGGAGCAGGAAATGTCGTATATTTGTGCTTTCCTTTTCGATGCACACGATGAAGCATACTCGTTCCAGTTTTTTTGTTCTGCTGATTTCGATTTTTTCGATTCGTATTGCTCAGGCTCAATACTTTGACCCCTACCGCTGGATCAACGACCCCTTAGCTATTGCCGATTTAGGGGGGGCGGATAGTGCTCCAATTATGCGAGCGTTCCGACTGGACAATGAATACGGTCCGCTCGACACCGATGGGTATGCCATAATGGCCTCTGATACCGGAGCGGGAATTATACGGCATCTCTGGGCAACGTTTTCTGATGGTGTAGCACCCGATTCCGCACGGCTTCGATTGTATGTAGATGATTCTCTTTTGATCGATGCAAAAGGCGAGGATTTTTTTCGATTAGCACATGGCCTCATACGCTCGCCATTCGATACGGCAATTGCCGGCGGTTTCGATTGCGAGACTCAGATACCCTACAAACATTCGTTCCGGTGGGAGAATGAATATTGCTGGCTCATTCGTAACGCGGAATGGCAGCGAATCGATACCACTAAAGCACCACTGGCTTCCCTGAATAGCGATACATTGGTCGCACAACAAACGCGCGCGGAAGCAAACTATTGGAAAACGGATCCATGGAAAACGGGAACAGATGTTCCATTTAGCGGAACCATAGGTGCTCGGGATACCATGGTATTAGCTGCTCTCTCAGGTCCAGCATACATTGAGGACTTGCATTTTGCCTTTACATCGCTCGATACCGCTATACTCCACAATTTGTGGCTGGAATGCTACTGGGACCGTTCGCCGAGCCCGAGCATCGATGTTCCCCTCTCCGATTTTTTTGGTATTGCGATGGGCGTGCGGTCCATTCGATCATTCCGATTTCTCGTGGATTCCGCACACTCCACGCTCGATTGTTATTTTCCGATGCCGTTTCGCTCGAATGCGAAGCTGCTTATGATAAATCGGAATAGCAGTCCTGCCGCGTGGACAGGAGCGGTTCGCTATGAACCCACGCCCTGGAACCGGCATTTCGGATACTTCGGGACGCAATTTCACGTGACGCCGGAGATTGCGGTGGGACGGTTGCATCCCCTGCTCCACGCGAAAGGGAGCGGACGTTACATCGGTGCTAACTTTAATTACCCCGATTCGAAATTTTTTACCCCCGTCTTTATGGAAGGGGATGGATACATGATGGTTGATTCCATGCCCGTTTCGCCAAATGTAAACGCGTGGCCCTCCATCGAATATTCGGGGACGGAGGACTACTGCAATTCCGGCTGGTATTTTTCGAACGACAGCGCGTTCTCACTTCCGTTTGGGGGCTGCCCCATTCGCTGGCCTACGATGTATCGGTTCCATATTGACGATCCGTATAATTATTCCAGCTCCATCGACATAGATTGGGGACATGGGTTTTTCAATGATTATACGACGACGTACCGGACCACCGCATTCTACTATACGTCCTGGATCCCATTTTATCCGTCGTCCGATACTATCATCGCAGGAAATACCTGGACGATTACCGGTGCCGGCTACGCGCCGGACACCAGTATAACTGCTCTACTGGATGCAGACACGATCTATCGGGGACAGGCCGAGGCGGACGGTTCCATTGGCTTCAAACTTCTCGTTCCAACCTCCTGGCCGGTTGGCGATCATACCCTTTCAATCAATGGCCTCGAAAAACCGGAACGAATCACGGTGCTCGCTGCCCCGAAGCTACTCTATGTGCAGGATACCGCAAACCGCCATTTTAGCGAGCGTGATTCCATCGAGCTCCGTGGATATGGATTCAACCCAGGCGAGCTGCTAACCGTAATGCTTGGCGATACGATATTCCCGGCCCCTTCCACGATTGTAACAGACACCGACGGAGTCTTTCGAACCAAAATATTCCTTCCATGGGTACCAGAGGGATATTATCATGTGTATGCCAAGCGGCTTTCCGGCATGATTGTAACCTCGGATTCCAGTTTGTTCGTAACTCGCACGCTGAATTATGAATTTGAGGATCTGCCGATGACGGGCGGAGCATTTTATAGCTATGTTTCGCCGCAATGGAGTCAGGGTGCCATCGCCTTCTGTAATGGGAACTGGAAACGTGGCAGCGAATTCGATTTTACATTCCAGGTTCCCTTCGCCGATTCCTTTGCCGCGACCGTGTTCGGAGTCTCCAGCGATCGCTACGGAATCTATCGGACTTATATTGATGGAACCGATATGGGAGTGTATGATTGGTTCCGGAATCAGCCATGGGATGTGCTGACCCGAGACTCCAGTAATCTTTCACCAATTTGGCTCGATAAAGGCCAGCATCTCATCCGGTTCGTAAATGAAGGCTGGGATTCCGGTGCTGTCGAATATTCGGTGGCGCCGGATAATCTTCATCTCCGTCCGTTATCGAGTTCCTCGGGATCTGTTTTGGATGTAACGCCAACCATTCCAGCGAAGATGCCGCTGGTAGCGTTTCCCGATCCGTTGGACCAATTGGTCCTTTCTATTTCCGGAATACCGGATTCAGCGGCTACCATTCCTGCAATTCTGTATAACGAACTCGGAAAACGAGTGCTTCAAACGTTCCTGCTGCCCGAAAGTGGAGTGCGAACACTGTACATTCCTTCACTTCCGAATGGTTCCTATTGGCTGAGTTTACAATTCTCCAGTGGTCGGCAGGTGATACCCTTCCAATTACATCGGTAATCATTACTCCCCCTCCAGAAGAAAAATGGGAATCATTTATGCGACTTTATTGCCGGACAATATCCAGGCTCTGCGACCAGTTCGATGCATTCACCCGCACGCGATACACTCCTGCGGGTACGGCAGTCAGATCGAGTGCTATCGAATGGTCCGGGCCCGGAAGCAGTGAAAGGGTTCGCTCCAGAACCGTTCTTCCCAGAGCATCGCTCACTTCGATGTTAGCGCCGAGGAGATTATCCGTTTGGTTCCTGTACATAACGGTGACCATTCCTGCCGTAGGATTGGGGATGACCCCATCGATCGCCAGGGTTCCCGAAAGCGCCTGTCGCAGCAATGGACCGTTACACGCCGTACGAAGCTGGAATGCACTTGCGGCAACCGTGGTGCTCGCAATGCAATCGGCTGGCCGATTCTGAGTCGAGGTGAACTGCACGCTATCGAGCGAAAGCTGGGTCGAAAGCGCGCGTGCTTCGTATGCAATGAGGTGAAGTGTTGCAATCACGGAATCCGCGGGAACCGGCGAGACATGCAACAGGTAGTGCGCCAGGCCATCGGCACTTCGGTAGTAGCCTGGCGGTCCGACCCAGGACTCATCGATCGAGGCGAGCTGCAGAAGATCGTCATCGAAAACCAAATCGAAAGCCATGCTGCTTACATCGCTTGGTAACGTTCCATGTTGAATAATGCGGTAGGTTACCGTGCCCCCAGGTCCGCAACTATCGATGGGTGAAAGCACGAGTTGCCACGGAACGGGATATTCAATCTCGCGCGAAAGCACGACCGGAGTGAATGCCGGTGTCGCATCGGAGGTAATCTGGAGAAGCCCTGTATTCGTTTGCTGGCCGCCCGATGTATCGACTTGCGTTCTAAGATAAATCGTGTCCCGCTGGTGTGGAGCAAGGCAGAAGGACGTTGCTTGCCCCGGTGTGAGAGTGAAGTGCAAATTGCTGGTTGCTATCGAGCTGACACAAACGGAATCGCAGCCGGTGTCTTCGATGAGGATGCTCGTGTCGCGTTCTTCGCAAATGGGAAGGGTTCCCATATCCACGGACTGTGTTGAAGCAGCGAGGGCTGCCATGCCATGCACAACATTTACGAAAAGCACCATTGTGGTATCTCCGGCATTGCTGCCATCGAGATTTTGATGATGGATAACAAGCGTATCGAACGATGCGCCGTGTTGCGAAGGGGAACAGAGCACAGGAACTACCACAGTGCCGCCATTGGACAAAATCGTATCGCCCGCATTCACAAGCGAAAAATCGGTCGAGTTCGCCAGATGAATGCTTGTCAGCTTTGTGCTATCGCAGGCCAGGTTTTTCACCGTCACGATAATTTGTGTGTCGCTCGTGCAAAACGGGCGATCTCCGAGCGAAATGGTATCGGGCGAAAGCGCGAGGGCGGGTCCGCCCTTGGGAACAATCGCCGTCAACTCGATGGTATCCGTTCCACTCGTAGGTCCGGTGTAGGAATATAAAAGATTGGCCGAGTAAGTTCCGGGCGTTGTGCTGGCAAAATGGATATAGATCGTGTCCATCTGGCCGGGAAGCAGGGTGATAGCTCCAACACTGGGATTCGCTTGCCAATAATTGGAGAGTGATTGCGCCAAGGAAACAGAAAGGGTATCGCAGCCGGTGTTATGCAGCACGAGTATCGTATCCCATGTTGCGCAGGGCGCTGGCGCGGAAAACTGAAGCGCCCTTGGCGTAGCAGCGAGGGTTGATGTGATGTGCGAATAATCAACGGAAAGCGAAATCGTCGTATCGAACGGAGTGTTCGATGGCTCGTAGGTTCCACGAATGCGGATCGAGTAATGTTGTGGACCGGAATAGCTGCCGGGCAGGATCGCGACAGGTATCGTATCGCCCCCCGCGACGGTGGAATCGAAGGGGGCAATGAAGAGGCCCGGCGTGGCAATGGTTGCCGACGTAACGACGAGCGTTTCGCAGCTTGTGTCCATTAGGTAAAGATCCGTCATTCCGCCGGCACATCCGACGGCAGAGCTCGGCGCGCTCGCGATGGCCGGTGCAAGCGTTCCCACGCCCGTCAGCACTCTTACAATTGCCGAAGCGCAAGGGAAGTCAATGGGTGTGATCGTGATCGAATCGGAATGCTGAAGGTGGTCCTTCGGGGTAAATCGGACAGTAAGATCGAGAGAGCCATTGGTCGTTTTGAGCGTATCCGGACCCAGGAGCTGAAACGCGCCCGAAGGATCGCCCGAGAGCCCGACAGTAATCCTTCCCGTGACAAAGAACGAATCGACCTTGATTTGGAGCGTGGAACTATCGCACTCGGCGATCGTCGTTTGGAAGGTGGAATGGACAACGGGCGTAATATTATCCGCCTGAGACGTCCAGACCCCACCGCTGTCGTCGAAGGCGGTCACCGTAAGACCGCCGCAGCCATAGACGCAGAATTTGAGATCGTCCGTCGCTTCGATATGCTGCGGTCCTCCAATGCTATCCCAGTTCCCGCCGTTGTAACTGGTGTAGAGTCCATTGATGTTCTGGAAATACAGGCGGCTTCCGGACCCTTCAATATCATCGACCCAATGGACCGTTGGCATGGTGGGAGGATAGACTCTCCAGGTTTGGCCGTAATCTGTGGATTCCAAGATCTCGGAATTGCGAAGGTCTTCCGAACCGATAAAAAAAGTTTTGGTAACGGTGTCGGCGTAAGCGCACCATCCTCCATCCCAGAAAGGAGGCGGTACAGAAAATGGCGGGTTCCAGGAAGTTCCACCATCATTGGACCAATAGGCAAGCGTATGGCTTGAATCGTCGGCACTGCGAATCAAATGGAGTCCATCCATGCGCGCCACTGAGCCGGATGCTAATTGCGGGCTATTGCTATTATAGTCCCAGAACACATCGACTTCTTTGTTAATCTTGGGCGAAACGGAAAGCACAAGGTTCCATGTAACGCCCTTATCGGTGGAGGACCAACATTCATTGGCTGTTCGGTTCGAAACAGCCGCGTACAGCGTTTTGCCATCGAAGCAGCGGATAGTATAGATGCTGGAGTTCGTTGCAAGCGCGGCACTGCCTTGCTGCCAGGTGAGGCCATCGCGCGTGTAAAAGAATTGATCGACCGTTGCCGCGACGCCAGTCTGCTCGTTCCAAAAGTAGCCGCAAATACCCGTGGAGGGAAGCTGGCCGGAGGAATGCCAAACGCGTGCCTGTGCAAGAACGATGGTTGGAACGATTATTCCAAAAAACAGTAATGCGAATGGAAGATGGCGAAGAGTCATTGTTTTATAAATGTTTTTATCGAAGGGAGTCCCGCAACGCGTAAGCGAAGCGCATAGATACCGCCCGGCAGCAGGGAAAGGTCGAGCGGGATACGATTCAATCCTGGCGCGAGCATGAGAGAGTGCCTTCTCATTTCGCGGCCAATGTCATTCACGAGCGAAAGCTCGCCCGGTAAGGAGGCTCCTGCGTTGGAATAGATCGAAACGGTCGCATGGCCCACGGCGGGATCGGGATCGATTGCCTCGATTACCACCGTTCCCGTCTTGAGAAACCCTGCGAACTCCGGCGTTCCGCATTGAGTTAGCAGCGTGAATTGGGAACCCGCATGCGTTACGCTTGCGATGCAATCGCCTGTCCAGCCGGCGCTATCGGTTAAGAAAATGCTATCGAGCGTTAGCTCCGTTGAAAGTACTTTTGCCTGATAGGCCGTAAGGTGTAGCGTGGCAATAACCGAATCCGTTGGTACGGGCGCAACGTGCAATTCGTAATGTGCTTTGCCATCCGAGCTGCGGTAGTATTTTGGCGGAGAGACCCATGACTCGTCCACGCCCGTGAGTTGCAGAAGGTCGTCGTCAAACACGATCTGGAAATCCACGCTACCGACATCCTGTGGCAGTGAGCCATGCTGAATGACATGATATACAACGCCTTGCCCAGCTTCGGAGCTATCGGGCGGAGAAAGTGCCAAGTTCCACGGTGCTGGATAGTTGATGCCGTGTGAAAGCACGACCGGCGCAAGCGGCGAGCCCGACGTGCTTACGATTAGAAGCGAATCCGTATTCGAGTTTGGATGGCCCGCCGTATCGACTTGCGTTGCAAGCCAGATGGTATCGCGAGCGCCCGAAGCGAGACAAACTGAATCGCCGCCCGCTACGATCCGAAATCCGGTGCCCTGAAGGGCGATGCTGCTAATACAAATCGTGTCGCAGCCTACATTTCGCACGATGGCAAAGGTGTCGCGTTCGTTGCAGATATAGGACGGTGCCACACCGATGGCCGTGTCTCGCGCCGCAAGCGTATTGGAAGCCGCAAGAGCGCGGAGCGAAATTGGAAGCGTCGTATAAAAAAAAGAGAAATCGGTATCGACACCCCATGCGTGTGGGAAGTAAAAGTAATCGTTAAGCAGGGAATCCATGCCCAGATAATGGCCATAGACGATGATGCTGTCGCTTATCGTTCCACTCATCCCGCTGGCACGGAAGGCGAAACGAAGCGAATCGTTAGAACCAATCCAAGTTGTGTCCGGCAGGAAGGTAGTGACGAGGAAATATTGCCGGAGATAGGGCGGAATATAGATGGAATCGATCGCGAGCCGATCGCAGGAGTCCGCGCGGATAAGCGCGGCTTCGGTATCGGCAATGCAGCTTGCTGCAAAGGCGGGCGGTGCGCCGATGCGGGCATCCGGGATCGCGACGACGTGTACCGTGCGCGTCTCGCTCCAGTCCGAGCAGTGCCAATGGTTCTCGAAGCTAAGTACCACGTTCGACACCGGATGGTGCGGATCGTACTGCATCCACACCGTATCTTCGTGGTGAATCCGAAGGGGAATTACGCTATCGCTCATGGGGAACGCGAAATCGCCGAGGCTATCGCGCATTGTAATACGGACGGTCATGCTATCGACATCGCTTTCCACCGTAACGGGAATTAAAAACGGGTTGCAGGTCGAAGCCAATTCGAGGGGCACGTTCATCGTGTCCTCTTGGGTCAGTGGCGCGCCATTGGAGTCCGTCATGCTTGGAGCGCCGTGTAGATCGTCCATGCCGCCGGTAGTGGTCATGAGGAGCACATCGTAGTCCCCGACACCGATGAGATGGACAACACAGGCGATGGCGACGTGCTCTCCCATCGGCCCCCATACAAACATCGGAAGCATAGCGCCGGAATCGATCGTAATGACGGAATTCCACGTCAGACCATCATCCGTGGAACGAAACATTCCCAGCGTGTCGGTGAGGTAAACGACGGTGGAAGCACCACTCACAAACTCGCAATTTGTCCCGGATCCAGTGAGCACGGTCTGCCAGGTGGATCCAAAATCGGTCGAGCGGAAGGCAGTGCCCCAGGAGTTAGGACACACATACACGTTCCGACAGGGGTCCGCGAATGCGCCGGTACTGAACGAATCGACCATTGGCACGCCGCTCGAAATCCAATTCAATCCTCCGTCCGTGGAAACAAAAATATTCGCATCGCCCTGCGCGATACAGTGCAGGGTATCGAGCCGCGCAAAAACTTTCATGGGATCGTGCAGGGCGCGTATCATTCCGGAACCATCGGCATACACATCGTTGGCATCCACAAGCCCGAGTCCGGAATATGTCCATGTCTTCCCGGAGTCGAGCGAGACCAGAACATCCGTTCCTCGAGAGGCTGCGTATAATTTGCCCTGAATGAATCGGAATCGCCGAATGTAGGAGAGCCCTGCCGGAACCGTCGCTACCTTCCAAAGCCCCATTGTTTGCACGTTTGGCGCGAGCCAGTAAATGGTAACTTTGCCATTAAAGGCGTTCGCCACAACGCTATTCCTGGGACCGAAGAAGTAGCTCGCCGTGTACGAGTACAATGGGACCGGATGGTGCGCATCCCCGAGCGAGCCGACGTATTGCCATTCGGGCGGGAGCGATCCTCCTTGCTCCAGCACCCACTGTCCTCGCACGCTCGTAGTGCCGAGGCTCACAAGGCAGAGAATTGTCGCAATCGCACCAAAGACACGGGTACGGGTCATGGACCGTTTTCTTGTAGCTAAAGAGGTAAAAATTCGTCCCTATATAGAAGACCCGCGAGAAGCCAAAAGGTAACAGCCAATTCGCAGAAATTTTGAAAAAAGTCACTCGCGAATGAAGCAGGTCGTTCGTTCGAAGCCAGGGACGGTGAGCCGAAGGAGATACATCCCCGCCGGCAGGGATGCAACCGTGAGCAGAATTTCGTGGCCGGAACCCGGAACGAGTGTAGCGGAAAGCACAGCCACGGTCCGGCCGAGGGCATCTTCTATGGTAAGCCGCGCAAGGATCGCCTGTCCGGTCCCTAAGCTATAACGGAGTGTTGTGTGACCATTGGTCGGGTTCGGTACGATGCCATCGAGTGTCAGGGTTCTTCCCATCGCGTAGCGAAGTATCGGATTACCGCATTTCGGAAGGAGCGTGAAGGCACTCGTGGCTTCCGACGTGCTTGCAATGCAATCGCTCGGGCGGCCAAGAGAAGAGGTGAGGGAAATACTATCGAGCACAATGGCAGTCTCAGTGTCCGGTGCAACGTAGGGAAGGAAATGAAGCGTGGCCAGTATAGAATCGCTTCCAACCGGTGCAATGCGAAACTGCTGGTGCAGGATGCGTGCCGCATCGCGCGAAGCTCCGATGGGAACCACCGAAGGTTCGTCCGCGCTCGCGAAGCCGAGTAGGTCGTCCTCATAGGAAAGTGTAAATTCCAACGCGATTACATCAGCGGGGAGTTGCCCGCGTTGCAGGACCTTATACGTTACTTGTGTCCCTGCGGTCGCGGAACCCGCCGCCGAAAGCCGCAGCGCCCACGGCACCGGATACGCAATACCCCGGGATAATGGGATTGGCGCAATCGTGGAAACCGCATTGCTGAGAATGGAAAGCGTGTCTGCGTTGATGGACGGGTGCCCGGTTGTATCGAGCCCCGTCTGAAGCCCAATCGTATCGCGTTGGCCGGGTGGGAGGCAACGGATGCTGTCACCGCGAGTAAGGGTAAATCCGGTTCCCGAAAGTGTGAGGCTACTAATGCAAAGGGTGTCGCAGCCGGAATGCTGGACGATGACGAACGTATCGCGCTCTTCGCACGTGTAAGTCGGGCCATCCTCAATTGCGGTTGGGAACGCTTGCGCATGCTCGCGTTGACCGAACACCGCTGCACGGAAGGTAATCGTCGTGTCGTGACTCAGGGAGCCATCGGCTCGACTAATATGGAGCGTAAGCGCTTCATAGGCGGTATCGTCCTTGGTTGCATGATAAACAACAGCGATTGCAAATATTCCACCGGGTGGCAACATGGTATCATCCGCGTGCGGGGAGCTTAAGACCTGTGCGCCAGATGCCGTTACGCAAGTAGAAGAATTGCCCCGCGCCGCTCACGACGACGCCCTCGCCGCGGTTCCAGAAGTACCCGCATTGCAGCCCCAGACCGAGCGGCTGCCCGATCATGCGCCAAGTCACGCTCGGGCCTTGTGCCCGCGTTACCGCGATCGAAAGTGAAACGAGGAGCCAAGCTCCGATGGCACGCCGCATAGATGAACCTTCTGATAGAGAGAACCGGAAGACGCCAAAATGTCACGGATTCAAAAAGAAAAAGTCAGAAGTCCACGGCTTTTCCTCATCCTTCCAACAACTTACAAACATGTTAACACCGGCGGTGGATAACCCCCGAAAACCATCTTGAAAGAATGTGGGAAAATATGGGTCGAATTAGCGAACAATTTCGACCCGAATTTAGTAGATTTGCCTAAGGATCGGATACGAATATTACAAGAGTAACTTCGTATCGCGGGTTCGAGGCTGAGGGCCGCCAAAGTTTAGAGACTACGAAGAGCTGCTTTATCGTCATGGAATCGGCTCCTTGCAAATAGGAACCGTTCCATTGGATGAGCGATCATCCAAACGCCCCCAGCCCCCGTAGCAGAGGAACGCCTAACGGCGCCTTCTGCGAATGTGATACACGGCCACGCCCCACGACGCGCCGTGCGAACAGCCCCGATCATGCCCACGCTGCCTTGGGGCGCCGGACCGCCGGCGCCAGAGGGTGTTCGGCCCCGGAGAAGGGACCCGAGACCACCCGGCAGCCCGCTTGAAAGACGATACAAACACGACGGAGTAACCGCCCGGAATCCTTCCACGGAAGGGTAAGGCGTTCTACCCACCAAACCAGATTTTCGGAGCACCGAAATTTGGCCGAAAGCGGCGCAGGAACGCCCTTTCGCGCCGATCATTAGTGCCCATTTCTCGGCCTTAAATAGGATTCATCTAAGGCCTGAGCGTTGACAAAAGAACCATCACTTACGTTATCATTAGGCTATGCAAATCACTCGACGATTTACCAAGGCAGGCACAAGCCCCTTCGAGCAATTTCAGTACACGAAGCGCGCCAGCGTGCTCCGAAACCCCGATGGAAAACCCATCTTCAATATGGAGGACATCGAGGTGCCGAAGCACTGGTCGCAGGTGGCGACGGATATTCTCGCGCAGAAATATTTCCGGCGCGCCGGCGTTCCGCAGATGGACGCCTTCGGCACGCCGCTCCGCGATAAGAAGGGCGAAGTGATCACCGGCCCGGAACGATCGCTCAAGGAGGTTGCGCACCGCCTGGCCGGTTGCTGGCGCGCGTGGGGCGAAGAGCACGGCTACTTCAACACGAAGGAGGACGCACAGGCTTTCTACGATGAAATCGCCTATATGATTTTGCGCCAGATGGCCGCGCCGAACTCGCCGCAGTGGTTCAATACCGGCATTGCGTGGGCCTATGGCATTACCGGTACGCCGCAGGGGCACTGGTATGTCGATCCGAAGACGGGCGAGATGACGCGCTCGCAGGATGCTTATACCCATCCGCAGCCGCACGCGTGTTTCATCCAGTCGCTCAAGGATGATATGCTGAACGAAGGCGGCATCTTCGATCTTGTAACGCGAGAGGCGCGCATCTTTAAGTATGGTTCCGGTACCGGAACGAATTTTAGCTCGCTTCGCGCCGAGGGCGAACGCGTCTCTGGCGGCGGCGCTGCTTCGGGCGTGATGAGCTTCCTTAAGATCAACGACCGTGCGGCCGGTTCCGTAAAATCCGGCGGAACGACCCGCCGTGCTGCCAAGATGGTGATCCTCGATATTGATCATCCCGACATCGAGCAGTTCATCGAGTGGAAAGCTTTGGAAGAGCAGAAAGTCGCCGCGCTTGTGGCGGGATCGAAAGTCTGCGATCTCTTTCTCAACACGATTATGAAGATCGCGGCCGATGGCGGCACGGACCGCAAGGAGAACCACGATCTCGACATCGCGATCAAAAAGGCGCTTGCGCGTGGCGTGCCAATGAACTACATCGCGCGATGCCTTCGTATGGTCGATATGGGCTATGACCACATTGACTTCAAGACCTTCGACACCCATTACGAAGGCGAAGCCTACCAGACCGTGAGCGGACAGAACTCCAACAACTCCGTCCGTGTGACGAACGACTTCATGCATGCCGTCCTTACCGATGGTGAGTGGACCTTAAAGTTCCGAACGACCGGTAAAGCCGCAAAAAAGCTCCCGGCGAAAAAGCTGTGGGAAGAGATTACAATGAGCGCGTGGGCTTCCGCCGACCCGGGACTCCAGTTCGACACGACGATCAACGAATGGCACACCTGCCCGAACGATGGCCGCATCAACGCGAGCAATCCGTGCTCCGAGTACATGTTCCTGGATGACACGGCGTGCAACCTGGCCTCGCTCAATCTCGCCTATTTCTATGATGACGAGACCGGCGCATTCAAGCTCGAAGATTACAAGCATGCGATTCGTTTGTGGACGATCGTGCTCGAAATCTCTGTGCTCATGGCGCAGTTCCCATCGCGCGCCATCGCACAGGGCAGCTACGATTATCGCACGCTCGGCTTGGGCTACGCAAATCTCGGGACTATCCTCATGACGGCCGGCATCCCGTACGATTCGCCGCAGGCGCTCGCCATTGCCGGTGCGCTCTCGGCCATCATGACGGGGGAATCCTACGCGGCCAGTGCAGAGATGGCAAAAGATTTGGGAGCGTTCCCACGCTACGAAGCGAACCGGGAACCGATGTTGCGCGTCATTCGCAATCATAAGCTTGCGGCGTACAATGCTACGCCGGAACGCTATGAGCAGCTCACCATCAAGCCGATGGGCATTCAGCCGGAACACGCGCCGGAAGATCTGCTGCAGGCTGCGCGGGACGCGTGGGACCGCGCTCTTGCGCTCGGCGAGAAACATGGTTACCGCAATGCGCAGGTTACCGTTATCGCACCGACTGGAACCATCGGCCTCGTGATGGATTGCGACACCACCGGCATCGAACCGGATTTCGCTATCGTGAAATTCAAGAAGCTGGCGGGCGGAGGGTATTTCAAGATCGTCAATCAATCGGTACACAAGGCGCTCACGAAGCTGGGATATTCCGAAAAGCAGATCGAGGAGATCGAGAAATATTCGAAGGGACATGGCACGCTCGTCGGATGCCCGCATATCAATCGCGGATCGCTCAAGGCGAACGGATTTACCGACGAAAAGATCGACGAGATCGAAAAGCTCTGCGATAACGTCTTCGATCTCAAATTCGCCTTCAACAAGTGGACGCTCGGCGAGGACTTCTGCGTGAAGCTTGGCTTTACGCCGTCACAGCTCGAGGATGCGAACTTCAACATGCTTGCAGCGCTTGGTTACACGCGCGAAGATATCCAGGCTGCGAACGATTACGTGTGTGGAACGATGACGCTCGAAGGTGCGCCCGGACTGAAGGACGAACACCTTCCTATTTTCGATTGCGCGAACAAGTGCGGCAAGTATGGAACCCGATATATTCCCTACGAAGCGCACATTCGCATGATGGCCGCGGCGCAGCCTTTCATTTCGGGAGCGATTTCGAAGACCATCAACATGCCGAACGAGGCGACGGTGAACGACGTCTCGAAAGCCTATTTCGATTCGTGGAAACTTTGTTTGAAGGCCAACGCGCTCTACCGCGATGGGAGCAAGCTTTCGCAGCCGCTCAATGCCTCGAACGAGGATGCCGACCTTGCCGAACAAGTCCTCTTCTCCGATTCCGAAGATGAATCGCTCGAGACCATCGACGCGGCAAAGCTGCACCAGCTTATGGAAGCCGAAGCCGTTGCGATGCCACCGGAACTTCGCCGCCATAAACTTCCCACCAAGCGCAAAGGATGGCTCCGCGAGGCCGTCGTGGGCGGACACAAAGTGTATCTCCGCACCGGCGAATACGAGGACGGAACCTTAGGCGAGATCTTTATCGACATGTATAAAGAGGGCGCATCGTTCAAGGGACTGATGAACTGCTTCGCCGTGCTTGCTTCGAAGGCGCTGCAATACGGCGTGCCGCTTGAAGAGTTGGTGGATACCTTCACCTTCACGCGCTTCGAACCTGCCGGTGCTGTGCAGGGACACGAAGCCATCAAGAATGCCACGAGCATTCTGGATTACGTCTTCCGCGCGCTCGGCTACGAATATCTTGGCCGCCAGGATTTCGTGCATGTGAAAGCCGTGGACGACAACCACGATCATGGCATAGGGGCGCATGGCAATGCGCCCGGCAATGCGCCCGCGGTTGGGGAATCCACCGATGCCGTCGCCCAGCGCATCATCAGCGAGGACGACAACCTGGAACGCCTCCGCAGTGAACGAGTGGAAGAACCTGTGATGATGTCGGAGTCAAAACCCTCCACTATCCACTCTCCACTATCCACTCTGCGTAACGAAGCCCGAAGCAAAGGCTACACCGGCGAGCAATGCTCCGCCTGCGGCTCCATGCGCGTGAAGCGCAACGGCGCCTGCACCGTCTGCGACGATTGCGGGACGACGAGCGGGTGCTCGTGAGGCAATTATGAATTATGAAGGTAGGGACGTGCTGCGCACGTCCGGTAGCTCCGGAGGAGCGGCCCATTTGTAGCCCAGGGTGAAGCGAAGCGGAACCCTGGGTTGCGGAATTATTTTTGGACCATAAGCCCCGGAGGGGCGACATAAGTTCGAAGCGTGATAGAAGTCAAGGAATATCAAGCACAAAACGGCAAGAATTATTATCAGGAGTGGCTTGAAACACTTGACAAATTAACGCTTGCGAAAGTTTTGAAACACGTTCGCAAGTTAAGCAAGGGCCTTGGTCATTTACGCGCTGTCGAAGGTAAACTATGGGAATTAAAAATAGATTTGGGCCCTGGTTATCGAGTCTATTTTTATCGAAAGGGGAATGAGCTGATCGTCTTGCTTGCCGGGTCGGATAAAAGCCAGCAGGAGCGAACTTTTAATCTTGCGCGGCGGCTTATAAAGAAAATAGAAAAGGAAGAGAGCGCATAATGCCTTTCATATCGCATGAAGAGACGATGAAGAAGCACCTCGCCGATCCCGTCGTGGCGGCGGAGTATTTGAATGCATGCATTGAGGATGGCAACGACTGGCTTATTGCCGATGCGCTAAAAATCATCTCCGAACTTCATGGCATGAAAAAGTCTCGCTCGCTCGTTCAGCAGATCGAAAAGTTAAAAGCCGGATTAGCTCCGGCCAAAATTCGCCTTCGTTTTGAAGCGGTACCGAAACGCAACGGACATAAAGCGCCATTGAAACCAAGCCCTCTCCGCGCACCTGCCACGAAGCGGGCGAGGAAAACGGCGTGAACTGCGACGACTGCGGGACGACGAGCGGATGCTCGTAAGTTGCGGCGGCCCCATGAGAGTAGCACAGAGGCCGTTGCAATTCGGCCTCTTTTTATAGCATTAGATATCATGACCAGTCAAGAAATTGAATATTGGGCATTTAAAGTAATCGAATCGGTAACATCGAAACATCGGGTTGAGGATTCGAGGATTGAGTTGAAGGCCGACTGGCCTGAAGACTATAATAAGATAGCACGCAGAATTGCTGGACTCGCTAACGCGGCGGCTGGTGAACCTGTAATGCTGGTTTTAGGACTGTCGGAAGAATCAGGAGCAACAGGAGTGAATAGTGCTATTGATCTTGCGGATTGGTGGCCTCGCGTAACTTCTGAATTTGAAATGATGCATCCGCGAGTAAAGGATCTTCGGATTCGAGCCCAGGATAAAGAGCTTGTAATTCTTTTTTTTGAAACGGACACGGCACCTTATGTAGTGAAGAATGCGGCGTACGGAACCACCTCAACCGGGGTCAGTTTAGAAGTTCCATGGCGTGAAGGTACGTCGATTCGGAGCGCGCGTCGGGCCGATTTGCTTAAACTATTGGTACCAAAACCACGGGCACCAAAAATAGAAATCATACGAGCAAGTTTTAGAGAGAAGATTGGTAGCTATGGGGAGCTTCGCATTGGATATGATTCGCAGTTGACATTATACGTTGCTCCTTCTGACCAGGATACGGTAACTTTTCCAATGTTTAAGACAGATGGATATTTCGAATTCGAAAGTGGCAGGACAGCCCCAATCACAATTCGAAATTTTGATGTTGAAAAATCAGAAGGAGTCGCACAAGTCACAAAAACATCCAGCGGACTGACTTTCACAGGCCCTGGAGGGTTTTCCATGTATGTATATGCAAGGGCGTTGCCCGACATTGAAAACATCTCCCCATCGATGCGGCTAGTAATTCGCTTTTTTGAGGCTGGCTCAACGTTGCCCGTTATCGCAACCCGAGAGTTCAAGAGCGGATTGACCAAGGAACAATTGCTTCGGGAGATTGCCAAAGTTGCAGAATCTAAGACAGAGAGCAAAGCAACATAATTTGAGAGACAAGATAGAAGTTTGGCTTTTAGGACTTCGCTATTTGCGCATCATATAGCTTATAGCCTTTGGTCATTACTTTGAAATTCTTTCTCTCGTAGCCCTCGTCCTTAATTAGATCCTTGTATTCAAGCTCACGGAGGGCTTCGTCTAGTTCTGCGTCCTTCCGGGGTTCATCATGCGCTACAAATTGTTTACCATTAGTTTGAATAACCTGGCCGCCGATGAACTCCATTCGATAAATGGTGCCATAAGGATCTTGACATGCCTCAGCTAAAATGTTTCTTGCGGTCTCGCTAAGAGTCTCCTCGGTCTCTCGACTGGACTCTATCGTTGAATACTGGATTGTATCTGAGAAGAAAGTCACTAGTGCACTCTGAATCGATTGCTGGATGTACTCGTTCGAATTCAAGAGTATCTCGAGGTGTTCCCGAAACTTCTCTTTCAGATCTGAGACGTTTTCGTACTCAGCGAACAGTCCGCGATATGGACTATTTTCTTGCATGCAGTCATTCTTGAATTCCCGGACCTGTTGAACCTGTCCTAAGTCTGCATTTGTAGGTGTTGCGGCCGAGGAGAAGTATATCATTGCAGGTTTACCGCTATCGATATGAGTACGAATCTCCTCAATCGTACCACTCGGATACTCGCCAGTAGGCGACCCAACCTTCGACCAAAAAATTGCCACAAGGATATCGCAGTGCTCAAGCATCTGCTTAATAATTATTGCTTGTGCTCGTTCACCAGATACAGGAGCGGTGCTAGATTCCCAGCGCCGCGGCAAAAGTATTAGCTTGCGATGTAGCGAGTTTGAGTAGTTCCATCGATGAAGCACATTCTCGATTGCTGTGCGCTCCTCCATCACATCTGAAGGCGACGCGATCATTACCTCAATTGTAATTGATCCGTATGCCATATAACATTTTAGAAAATCGCTCTCACAATTTCTGTTGCAGACTGGCGGTTCTCTTCGTCTTGTTTGCTCTTGGAAGCCGCATGACTCTTATCTATCGGAATTGCACGATAGCCTCTTAGAGTATCGCGTATAGCTTGTTCCGTCTTTCCACGCTGACCCTCTTTCCTCCCCGGATGGCAAGCGCAGACAATAACATCACAGCGCTCTTGCTTAAGTGTTTTCAATCTCATTCTAAGAATACGGGCGACATCTCCACCGCTCCAAATCCCAATCTTGAATCCTCGCAATTCAAGAATATCCAAAAAATCCTTGCCCGCTCCATAAAAATAGTCCGGTAGCTGCTTTGCACCCAGACCAATTAATTCTCCATATGCATACCTAATTGATGTAGATTTGCCGACACATCCAGAGCCTCTTATAAAAATAACTTTTTTACGCATTAGTAATTATGAAAACTAACAGAAATAAAATCAAGTTGCAACAATAGTTATTCCCATCTATGCTTCTGCGGGTGGGTAGAAGTCAGTCCGAAACGGCGGGGACGACCGTGATCGTTTCTGGGAACACTTCTAATCTAACTACCTCATGCGCCCCTCCGCTATTCCATCACCATCACCCTGCCCGGCTGCTGCGGCACCCAGAAGTGATCGCGAGCGAAGCGTTACACCGGCACGCGGCGGAAGACCGTTCCCGTGCCCTGGTAAGCGGCTGCTTGCCAGCGAGTGAAGCATGGCTTCACTCCACATGGGCGCTCGATTCGGCTTTGATCTCCTGAATTGTCTTCGATCCAAAATACTTCCGGGGATTCCCGCACATCCAGCAAGAGCAGGAGGCAAGATGATTGGCATTTTTCTCGGGATTGTCACACCATGTCAGGAGCTTGCGAGCACGTCGTTTCTTATTTTGAAGCGCGGCCCGCCGCTTCGCCCGGATTGTGGACTTGACCATATACGGACTAACTTCAAAAACCTAATTTTGTTACACATCAGGGTCTGGATTCCCGCTTTCGCGGGAATGACAGATCCGTCCCTGACCGTTTCTTAGGAATATGCAATCCCTTCGCTATTCCATCAACATCACATTGGACGGCTGCTGCGATCATCGGGAAGGGATCGCGGATGAAGAGCTGCACCGGCACGCGACGGAACTGCTCGCGCGGGCCGATGCGCTGCTCTTTGGCCGCGTGACGTACGAAATGATGGAAGCTGCATGGAAGTCTCACAATGGCGCGTTCGGCGATTGGATGGAACCCTGGATGGAACCGTTTGCACGCCAGATCGACGGGATGAAGAAGTATGTCGTTTCGAGTACGCTGAAAAGCGTCGATTGGAATGCGGAACTTGTGCGCGGCAATTTGGAGCAGATGGTCCGGGAACTGAAGCAGCAGCCCGGTAAGGGAATCCTTACGGGCGGCGCCCAGCTCCCATTCGCGCTCGCAGAGTTGGGACTCATCGACGAGTATGAGTTCGTGGTGCATCCGCGTATCGCGGGTCACGGCCCGACGCTCTTCGCCGGGCTATCGAAGCGTCTCGATTTGCGGCTCGTGAGCAGGCTGGAATATGGTTCCGGCGCGGTGGCGCTGCGGTATGAGGTGAGGAGGTAGTCCGCTGGAGCAAGCCCACAAGTTCGTCGCTTCTGAGGAACGGATGTATAAGTATTAGTCGTTTCATTGCAATCTTCAAGGAAGCAATGACCCGTCTTGTCTTAGTTCTCACTCTTCTCATAGCCGGTTGTGCAGCGCCGGGACATTTGAATACACCCAGCGGCCGCCCAGAACTTACGGTACACGCCCCGATGGACCTTGCACAGAAGGCCTGCCTGCATTGGTTCCTCGCGAATGGGTTTATGGTGCAAAATCCCGGGAATACAAAAGAAATAATCGAGCTTTCGGGAAATCAATTCTTCCATGGTGGCGCCACCAATGTGTGGATTACGTACAGTTTCTATCCGGTCAATAGCACAACCACTACGATATACGCTGCTAAGACTATTTGGTACCGGTTCGGCGGGGACACACCGCAGACCTCCCAGGAAGACTACAAAGAATTGCAGAACGATCTGCAGGCCATTGCCGCAGACATTCCGAACGAAGGAACTGCGCCCTAAACGTTCGAAGCTTTATAGTCTTCGCGGCACGCCCTCTTACAATAAACTCATGGGTCATCCGTCTTGCGCCGCATGAGCCTATATTCTTTTGTCGAAGCACTTCATGTAATCGTTGCGGTGGGCGGGCTGGGGCAACTGGCCGCTATCCCCTTAATCGCCGGGAATCCCGAATGGGGGAACGTGGCGCTTCTGAAGCGCATGCTGCTCGGAGCGAGCGGGAGCCTGGTCGTCATGCTGCTAACGGGCATCTGGCTGCTCGGGCTGGAGGACTGGACTATGGCGCATGCCGGATGGTTCAGCGCCTCTATGATGCTCTTTCTTGCGATGGGCGCGCTACTGGGAATTTCCCGCGGGACGCTCAAGAAGATTGTAGTTTCCAACGTACCGTTCTCGAAATCGCCGCTCGCGGGGCGGCTTCGCGCGCTCACGACCTGGGCCAGCATCGCGCTCGTGCTGATCGTGTTCCTGATGGAAGCGAAGCCGTTTTAAGGGACTCGTTGGAAAATGTGGAATATTGATTTACGAGTCGTTGTTTTGGAACCGCATTTCACATAAGGAAACTCTTATTAAGGATAGCAGTTGGATTCCCGCCTTCGCGGGAATGACAATTGTGTGTGGGTTTTGCGCTTCGCGCCAAAGGTCTAGAAACGGTCATCCCCGTCCTCACGAAAGTGGGGAATGCGGGGATCCAGCAACTTTATCAGAGTTTCCATAAATCCCGCTTCAACATGCTGGAACGCCAGGGCCATCGGCTCCTCCAATTGGGAATTATCCTTCTCCTTTTCGTCTGCTTCGAAGGATTTTTTATTCCGGACCTTGCTTCGCCGACGCTGGGGCTTTCGGTCCACAAGCTGAGTTCGCTGCTCAGTGTCCTGATGCTGGCGATGGGTCTTCTGTGGCCACGCCTGAAGTTGCGCCCGGCACAGTCCCACTGGGCCTTCTGGCTTCTCGTTTACTCCTCGCTCATTATCGACTTTGCCTATGTGCTCGCCGCGGTGTGGGGCGCCGGGAATGAAACCATCCGCATTGCCGGCGGGCCATATCATGGGACCGCACTCCAGGAAACGATTATCCGCATCCTGTCCTATTCGTCCGCGCCGACGGGCATTATAGCGTTCGTGCTGATCTTGTATGGGTTACGAATCAAGGCGACGGAATTTTTGAAATAGCCGATCGTCCCGTTACTTCGTGGAACAGTCTCTTCCAAAGGGATCGCCCACGATAGACTCCGTATGCAGCACGCAAAACCACTTGCCGCTCTTCCGTACCCAGGTGGAAGCATCGGCGGCATCCAGAACGAGAAGCCTGCCATCCAGCGTAAGCTCTTCGCGGATTTGATACGCGATGATGGCAACGTTCTCTGCCGGCAATAGGAACGTGGAATACTTTAGCTCATACCGTCGATAGTGAATGCTCCACCTGCCATCATTTGCCGGAACAGATTCTGGTCGAGGGTCGCGGCACCCTGCGCACCGGTTACGATGCAGGAATTATCTATTAGTTCCAGGCAGGCATTCGTGTCTCTATTCTTCATTGCTTGCCAAAACGTATGTTCTAAGGTCAGAATATCTTGTCGCGTTTGCGTAGTGTCCATAAGTTACATGCGAGTTTCAAATAGCGAGCGAACACGAACGCGGAATCGGAAGTTGTGCGGCATGGGGGTTAGACCGGCCAAATGAATTCGAGTTCCTTCGAAACGGTAAAGTACGGAGCATAGTATTCCGGAAACTTCCTTAGCAGTGCCGCCTGATGCCCATTGTGGAAGCGCCGTTGCCCCAGCCAGGGAGGTATCGCGGAATTGGGGGGAAACAACGGCCGATATGCAGCGATTTTTTCCAGACAGCTATCCTTATACCCTCGCCGACGCCATTCTTCACAGACCGACGTTCCATAGTCAATGAGCGTGTGTTCGTAGCCACGCCACATGCGTACTGCGGGATGGTGCTGCCAGGCATTGCTCTTCCCGGCCAGCGTGTGCAGAATTTGGAGTGTCTCCACGCGCTGTTTGCCAAGGCGTTTTGGATCGAGGACACGAGCGCTCCGCTCGAAGGAACGGTAGGGAAGAAACGTTTGCATTTCTTTGAAACGGATGAAAGGGGTCTGCCAGTTCGTACGCCTCGTCCCGTAAGGTTCTTCTACTTGAAGTAAAATTTCTTCGTCTGGCAGCAATTCCGTAAGTCACAGTTCTGCCATTTAATGGTTTTTTAAGGGGAGTTTCAGGTCTTCATGGTCCATGGCACGCGGTTGTGAAAAAGTTCTCACACGGGGAGGATCAGAATACCAAATTCACAAACACCTTCAGGAGAATTTATGAAAAAAGTAGCATTTTCGGTTGCGGTCCTTGCAGTGTTGGGCTCTACGCTCTGGGTCTGTAAGACGAGCACGGAACCTTCCGGACCCAACGATCTGGGCGGTGATGGAAATATTGCGTTGAATACCGTCGGCAACACCTTTCTGAATTCCGTAAGCCTCGGTAGCTCCTATCTTTCCATTCCGGACACCATGTACGTTATGAGCAACAACAATGGCTTCGTGACCTACCGCGTCTGGGCAGACCTTTCGCAGGTTCCTTCGCTGCGGGCACTGCTTCCCACAAACCGGTTGGATACCGCTGGGAACCTGAATACGACGATCCACTTGAAAATGACCTCCGAGGGTATTCAGGATTACCGGCTCGCGAGTTCCGACTGGACGAAGCCGTTCACCATCGTGAAGTACAGCGGTAACGTAGGGGATTCGTACCAATTCACCAAAGATGGCCAGATAGTGACGCGGTCCGTTACACAAAAATCCAGCACCGATGATTTCCCTTATGGCTTCATGTATATTAAAACGATGACGACGGAGGAGAGCCCGGTCGTCGGATTAAATGGTGTAACGAAAATAAAGTACATTACGAACCATAAATTTGGTCTGGTACAAATCGTAGCCATGCTCACGAATGGCAGTGAACTGAAGATTACGCTGTTTCCTAATTCATATTGATTGTTCGAGACGGGCACAAAAGAGCTTGTCATACGTTTGGCAAGCTCTATGTTATCCGCGCAGCAAGCCTACGAGGAACTATCCTATTATACCCTGGCGCATCCGAGTCCGGAATTCATCCACCAATACGTCGTCGATGCGTACACTGCCCAGACGGCGGACGACCACACGAAGCCGATCGCGTTAACCTTTGCGCTGGTTGGGCTTTATCTTCATGTGGAAAAAGGTTACACGGGCCGCGAAGTCCAGCTTATCCATACACAGTTGGCCGCGGGACGAAGAGCGTGGCCAGCGTTCGAACGACCGCGCGAGCGGGGAGAGCTTTCTGTTGCGGATGTCCTTGCAGTCCCTGCCGGGCCGGAGCGCGATGCGAAGCTCGACGCCTGGTGCGCTTCCGTGTGGAAGGGGTGGAACGCGAGCCGGGAACAGGTAATAGCGATTCGGAAGGGGTTTCCCTAAGCTAAGACGTTGTAAAGTTCCGCTCATGATTAGATTCTCAGCTTTTGGGCAAGTGCATAGGATGGCATGAAATAAGAAGTGAAGATTGGGAAGAATAATTTTCTCAGAAATCACCATGCAAGCTTCCACTCGAAAAACCGTTGCCTGGACCGTGATGGCCTTCGTGGTCGCGCTGTGGGTCTTTATCGTTTTCTTTTTTGATGGGATTTTAAGCCATCTTGCCGAACAGAAGCTGATCGACCTCGTCGCCACGGCAACGCACAACGAATACCAGTTGAGCTTCCGCACCTTCGAGTATCATCGGGGCACCGTCGATGCCACCGGGCTGGACCTGCGGCGCGTTGCCTACCGTGCCAATGAATACGGCACCACGCTCCGCAATTTAGGAATTAGCGATACACGTGTTACCGGCATCAGCTGGTGGGAAGTTATTTTCGGGAATCCAATTACCCTATGGATGGCCCGGACCTACGAGCCGCGTGCCTATCTCTGCAATTTCGCACAAGATCGCGACCAGTGGAAGTTACTACCGCCATACATTCCCATTAAGAGCGCTCCCTCGAATTTTTCACTCAAGTTCGATAGCGTGCTTATTCCTGGTATTTGGATCTATGGCCAGGAGGGAACTACGGACAAAAGTGCCGGGGTGATTTCATTTACCTGCCAGAATTTACTGTACAATGCGAGATCGACCGCGCCGATGAACCTTACCGAGGACCACGTTCGCCTCGAAGTGCCGTGGCTGCAATATGCCGATTCGGGAACGCGTTATCTTGTGCGTAATGCACTCCTCACGAGCACCGATTCTATGTTCAAAGTGGATACGTTTGCGTATGTGAGCGGTTCCGGGCCCACACAGATTCGAGCATCGGGGTTTCGCGCGGACGTCATCAATTTTGATCGTGCTCTTGCCGGCGAAGGAATTGCCGCGCATAAAGTGCAAGCCGATACCTGGGGTGTAACGTTTGCGGCGGACACGACTCATCCCAATAATCAACCGAAAGGGATCTCCTGGCAGGACCAACTCGCGCGTTCGGTCGGTATCCCGATTCACATTGACAGCTTGATGCTGAACCGAGGCGATCTCGATATCTACTTGGCACATGCCTCGATGGTAGGGGCGCACGGGCTCGATCTGCACATGGCCGCGATCGATTTCGATACGGGTGCGGCGGCACATCGTCCCGGATTTTCACAAGCCTTCGACCTCGACGCCCATACAGCGCGTTATGCCACAGGAGGCATGGCCATTGCGCTTACGAATTTTCATGGGAACATTCAGGATTCCCTCCTTACGGCCGGTAGTGTGGAATACGCTTCTGCACAAACTGCAAGGCGCAATCGTACCCGTCCCATG
Organism: Bacteroidota bacterium; assembly: GCA_021825235.1. GTDB lineage: Bacteria > Bacteroidota > Ignavibacteria > Palsa-1295 > Palsa-1295 > PALSA-1295. The sequence goes on from JAKAIL010000008.1 coordinate 25,591, forward strand.
CAATTCCGGGATGTACGCGCGACCGATGTCGGCTTTGCCGAATTACTGGCTGGGAAGGCAATCCTGGCCAGGTCGCTCGTAGCTCGCGGATGGAACGTTTCCGGCTTGCCGGTGCAAAGCGCGCCAAGTACAAAGCATTCAGCGAACGCGAATACGCGAATGGCCTCCTTGTATGCATCGCAGGAGAGTATTGCGCGCTCCGTGGGAATACCAATCCGGATTGGAAAAATTGATTTGACGGGCGGACGGGTCAATATTTCTGGCCGCAGCGCTCCCACCATTTACGCCAATGGTGCGAGCATCGATGCGGTGGACGTTAGGGTGGATTCGAGCACGGCAGCAAGCCACCGGCTCCTGTTTTCCAAAGATGTAAATGTCGGCGCGACAAAATTCCATTTTGCCGATGTGGGCCGTTACAATTTGGTCGATTTGGACCGCGTTCATACACGCCTTAGCCGACGCGCTGTTTCGGCGCGGGCGGTGAGTTATACGAATCGTTCCAAGTTCGAGCCTCAACTCAACAATGCGACCTATCATCTGAAGGATATGGACCTGACCGGTATTGACTTCACCGGCCTGCTCGATAACAAACGCATTGCATTGGGAACACTGAAGGCAAGTTCCTGGGCCATTGATCGTAGCTCCGATACAACCACCCAGCCACCTTCCTCCACCGCTCCCGCTGCGCAAAGCAAATCGTCATGGAATATTCCTATTACTTTGCGCCAGGCAATTCTTCCGGATGGGACCGTTATTTTCCGCGAGCGGGACACCACCCCCAGCGGTTTTTCACCGACGCTCCAAAGTAAAATCGCAACGCTGGAGGTAGCCGGGTTCCGGTTCCTGCCACCGAAAGGCAAGCGGCCTCGGCTGGGATATGACCAGGTAATTTGTGCGGTTCCAAGTTTTACTTACGCGCCACTGGATGGATTCTATGCCGCCCGCATTCGAAACCTGAATGCGAACCTGAAGGACTCGCTCATTACTATGGATAGCCTTGGCTACGAGCCGAAGTATTCCGAAGACGAATTTACCGCCCTGCACCAATACGCTCGCGGACGCACCGATTTCCGGCTTGCTAATGTAAAGATCGTTGATATTGACGCACGGCGACTCATCAACGGCGGAGGCGTGGTGATCGATCAATTTATCGTGCCCTCGATGTGGATGGACTACTATAAAGATACCCGCAAGCCCGTCGATCCGCACCCGAGCCCCGCGGTCATGCCAAACGATATTGTTCGGTCCCTGCACTTGCCACTCACGGTGCGGTATATCGATATTCAGAAGGGCCATATTCAAATCCGCGAAAAGACGCAGCCGGGCGTGGCGCCGGGTGACTTCACGTTCGACAGCGTCAGCCTGGATGCCGAACCCATCACGTTCGATACCACAAGCCCCTATGTGGATTCCACCACGCGGTTCGATCTGGCTGGGTATCTCATTGGGCAATCGCCCACCCGTGTGACCATCCTGTATCCCTTGCACGACTCGGAACTTAACTTAGGAATCCGGGGAACGGTGGGGCCGTTCGATTTAACGGCATTGAACCAGTACGTCGTCAACGCGGACCGAATCCAGGTGAAGAGCGGCAATTTCTACCACGCCGATGTGGACATGACGGTTCGGCATGACATCGCGACGACCTATGTGGCGCCCATTTATAATCACTTCAAAATTCGGATCTTAGACACGGAACCGGGAACTCCGGGCCTCGGACATCGGCTCGAAACGTTTATCGCCAATACCTTCGTCCTCCGCGAGGACAATCCGGATGAGGATGGCGGGCCGCCCGTCACGGCAACGACATCGCTCACGCGAACGCAGTCCGAAGAATTCTTCCAATTCCTCTGGTTCGCGATACGGCAATCGCTGGGAACCGTGGTCGGCGGATTTAAATAAGGTCCACAGTACGGGATTGCATTCCGCACTGCTTATTGGAGGTACGCTCTAAGCATCCACGCCATTTTTTCGTGCTGTTCCATAAGGCCGGTAAGGAAATCCGTCGTACCGGCATCGTGATACTTGTCCTGCACGGTCTCGATATCCGCACGGAGAATCTGGATGATGCGCTCGTGGTCCGCCAGCAGCACGGCGATCATGGCTTCCGCCTCGGGATTCTTTCCGGGCGATTCTTTGAGCCGCGTGTGTTCGAGGAACTCCCGCATCGTTCCCAAAGCCGTGCTGCCAATGGATCGGGCGCGTTCGGCAATGTCGTCCACGAAGCCATCGAGCGCTTCATACTGCGACTCGAACAGCTTGTGCATTTCCATGAAGCTTGCGCCAACGACGTTCCAATGATATTTGCGCGTTTTGGTATAGAGCAAATACTCATCGGCGAGCAGCACGTTCAGGATTCTGGCAACGCCCTCGCGCTGCTTCGGGCTAAGCCCGATTTCAATTGCTTTTTGAAGGTCCATAAGGATCGGTGTGATTTGTACGAAATCTTTCTAAGAAAAAACAACGGAAGGGATAGAAAGAGTGCAAGGAAGAACAAGAAGCCCCCTGCAATTACCAGAATTAATTCCCGATGCGCTGAGAGCTGCTTCCATCAAAAGCTTGTTTTCCTGCCCCGCAGGAGAACATTCCAGTAGATCCATCGGAGCGCCAGCTTTCCTAAATGGTTGGCGTGCGTTTCTTCCAAGCCGGAGAGCGGTCCCAAATGAGGTAGGGGATATTTCTCTGGAGCAGGTTGCCGGTCGTACCCGAAATCAACAAAGATGGCTTTGTTGTAGCCCGATTCGATATAGCAGTTGGCATGCCCGTCGTAGCTCTGCTCCAGGGGCTCCCCGTGGATGTAATGAAGGATGTTCCTTGTCAAAACCTCAGACTCGAAATGCGCGACGGAACCAGCTTTCGATGTCATCACATCGGTGGCGTCGCCGAGCACAAAGACATTCTCGTTCACTTTCGATTGGAGGGTTCGCGGGTCCGTTGGAACAAAATGGCGCCGGTTTCCAAAGCCGGAACGCGCAATCGCCTGGTCGCCTGTGTGAATAGGAATGGTTACCAACAGATCGTACGGCACCGTTTTGCCCTCCTCCGAAACGATTGAATGGTGGGGAGCATCAACGCGTTCCGTCTTGAATCCGTTGACGACCGTTATGCCTTTCCGTTTCGCGACGGGTTCCAACGTATCGGAGCAACTGGGTTTCATAGAAACCCGCGGTAACGGAGTAACATACGTAAGTTCCGTTCGCTCCCGGAGCCTATGCTGGGTAAGCCACCACTCTGCGAGGAAGGTGAACTCGATCGGTGCCACCTGACACTTGACCGGTAGTTCGAGAAGATGAATCACCAGCCGCCCGCCATTCCAATCCTGGAGCGCCCGATGGAGGGCAATCGCACCATCTATCGTGTAGAAATCGAAGATTTGTTTGCGCCAGTCTTCTCCAAGCATTCCCGGAGTTAGCTCCGGTGCCGACTTTGAGCCGGTGGCAATGATAAGAATATCATAGCTCATCGTAGCTCCGGATTCGAGCCGAATTTGGTTCGTGTTCGGCTCGATCCGGTCCACCGTGGACTCCACATATTCGACGCCTTCTGGAATAAAATCCCGCTTTGGCCGAACGACATCTTTTTCGCTGTACATACCAAACGGAATAAAGAGGAAGCCCGGTTGGTAATAATGGTTCGGATATTGGTCCAACAGAGTAAGCTTCCACTCCGGCTCAAGCTTCTTGTATAGGTGGTTGGCCATCATTGTGCCGCCGGTCCCGGCTCCCAGAATCACTAATCGTTTCATTCGCGTTTTCTCTCGTTCGGTTGTCTTCTTGCCAGTTTTCGAACCAATGATTGGCGTGGGCAAATCACAGATTCTGACCTACAGCTAAATAGTGTTCCAACCAGTGAATGCAACGAAAAAAGGGGATAGTCTTCCTAACGTCAAGAGCGTGAACGTAAGAATTTCTAACAAGAAGGAAAGTTATCGGCAAAGGGTTATGTAAGCTCCCTGCCGTCATGCTGCGCGCTTTTTGAGTTCCCCTAGCATTTCCTCCAGAAATTTCACGATCCGCTTTTTCTGCGTTCCTTCAGTGACGTTCCACTTGTCTTTCGTTGCGCGCTTGTGGGCGACCTTGAATTTAATGCCCGAAAGCGTGGTGGAATAAAAATTCGCGTTCGATGTTTCTTAACGGCGAAATTGAAGGTCCATTCGTCCGCGTCATTTTCTCTTCACGCCAAACGCCCTGGTCGTAGTACCACTTGTGATGGCTGCCGACCTTCATGCCGGTATAGCGCTGGCCTTCGAATTCCTCCCACTCGTTGTAGGTCATTTCGTGGACCTTCCGGACCTGCGGATCTTCTTCGCTCTCTTTCGGCGTCACTTTGCGGGCGCGAAGGATTCCCGAGCGGACATGCTCCTCGTTCGCCTTACCGTTTGCGGAGGCTCGACCATTACGCGCATGGCCGTCGTGGGACACACCTTTGGTCAGGTGACCGGGAGCCCGGCGTCTGGATTTTGTTGGCATAATGGTTCACCGGTGCGCAAAGTTCGTACCGGGAAATTATTCTGGTCATCCGGAGCGTCATCATTTTGAAAACGTCGAACGATCGCGTTCTTTGCCACCTCCATGCACCGGGCGGGAGTCTACTACTGCCCGGGCACACGAATTCCTTACCGCTCAATTGCCACACTTCGGCTCACTGCGTAATCTCCGGAGGATATTCGCAAGAAGTAGATGCCCGAGGGCAGGGACGACACATCGAGGCGTAGGGTATGAGGTACAGGGGTTACGGTATGGTTAGTGGATTGTAGCGGCGCGGTTTCCGCGACGGGACACTGGACCAAAACACAGTTCCCGAGTGCATCGAACAGCTGATATTCCATCCCCGGATGTCGGTTCCCGGATACCGTTATCGTGAGAGCGGTCGAAGCCGGATTGGGAACGATACGTTGAATGCGGAAGGCCACCTGTCCCGTGAGCAATTTATCCTGCAAAATATGGTTACCACAGCGGTAAAGGTAAGCGAAGGCCGCGCCGGAATCGCCGATCGAGGCAATACAATCTCCGGGAAGATTGCGCGTGGTTGCAAGGGTGACATTCGACAGAGTGATCGGCGAATTCGCCGAATCGGTTAAGTATACCTGGAACATCAGCGTGCCAACGGTGTCGGAGGCCGGAAGCGGGGACAGAGAGAAGCTTTGGGTTTGGATTCCGGGCGACGAAGTGGTTTTCACGATGGAAAGGCCCATGCCGCTCGCCTTCAAAAAACTCAGAAGATCGTCATCGTGGGTAATATCAAAATCGAGTGCGGAGACGAGACTTCTTCGAATCTGGCCTTCGAGCAGTATATAGCACGTCACGGTCTGGCCGGCGGCGGCGCTATCTGATGGAGAAAGTACCAGCCGCAAGGTGGCGGGATGAAGCAGGCTTGCCGTAAGAGGCACAGCGAGCGTGTCCGGACCTGCAGTTGCATTGCTTAAGAATGATACCTTGCCCACCATACTGGAAGAGCTTGCAGCCAGGTGAATCCTGACTGAGGTAGAAGAATCCGGCAGAATCATCAGCGGGAATTCCGTATCCGCAGAATAGGCGGCATTGGCAAAAAATGCAGTGTCAATGGTCAGCGTATCGCAGCTCTAATTGTAAAGCCAAATTGTAGTATCGCGCGATTCGCACGGATACAGCGCACCGAAATCGCGGAGTGATGTATCCGCTAGAAGCGCCGATTGCCCACCTAGGCCGGAGCCATCGAAAGTGATTATCCTGTCACGGCCTGGATCGTTTACGATGTCTTGCGAATGGAATGAAAGCACGGCCGATTGGGTGCCCTTTCCACGCGGCGAGAACCGGATGATAATGGTCTCGGATGAATCCGGCAATACCAGTGAATCCGCTGGAACGGAAACGAGGGAGAAGTCTGAATCGCCCGATAATGTTATTCCCGAAATGACGGAGGTATCGCAGCCCGGATTGTAGAGCGTTATGGTTGTGTCGCGCGATTCGCACGCATAGAGCGCGCCGAAATTGCGAATCGAGGTATCAATATCCAGCACCGTGGCGCCTGTTGAGCCGAGGCCGGCAATAGTTACCATCGTGTCTTGTCCCGGATCATACGCGATGTTGCGCGAATGGAACGAAAGCGTGGCCGATTGCACCCCTTTTACCCGTGGCGCGAATTGAATAGTAATGATCTCGGAGGAATCCGGCAGGAGGACCGAATCCGTGGAAAGGGAAACAAGCGAGAAGCCGGAATCACCCAGTAATCTCATTCCCGAGATGATGAGCGTATCGCAGCCGGTATTGCGAAGCGTATCGGTAAGCACGGTATCGCCCGCGCAGAAGGAAATGCTGCCAGCCTGAAGTGAGGTGTCGCTCATCTCCAGTATTCCCAGACCCTGCTTGCTCTGGCCCTGGAACGGCATGAATGATTTTATATGCGCACCTGCTTCCTCGAGATAAAATGTTATCGTGCCGTTTGAGATGTCATTTCCCACCGGTAAAAATTGCACGTGCAGCATCGCGCTGTCATCCGGAGCGATGGGAGCCAGGATGCTATCCAAAAGCTTAAAGCCGGAGCCATGCACGACTATGCTATCGACCACCAAGGGGAGGCAGCTTAGGTTTCGAAGGATCACGGTGGTATCGGGTGGGCGTGAGCAGGAAGAGACCGTTCCCATGTTGATGGCTGCTGGCCGGAGCGAGAAGGAATTAGCAGGATTCGTCGATTTAAGTTCGATTGCCACGATAGTGTCGGCGGTAGTGTCCCTGACCGAGTTAAAGTAATGGACCTTCAGGCGCAATGTGATGCTTGTGTCCTTGGTAAGTCGGCCAGAAGGGTTCCAATGATACCGGATAGAATCTTTCGATCCTTTATACATGGCGAGCGGAAGCTTTGGAAGCGAATCGAATCCAAATGCTCCACTTGTGAAGGCGATAGAGTTCGAATCCAGCAGTGTCAGGCCGAGAATAAGAATTGCATCGCAGTGGTTATTCGAAAGCAGAAATCCACCGGTCGTATCCTGACACAATGTGGCAGAAGCGCGCGAAGGGTTACTGGAAAATTCCGGTACACCGCTTCCAACTGTGAGGGTAGTATCGAAAGAATATCGATATAACGTTCCCGGGGATTGATCGTCAAATGCATACACCGTTACGCCGCCTGTACAATCCTCGATCGCACAGAAGCGCGTGTCCGGATGCGGACCAGGCCCGCCGATACATCGCCAGCTCACACCTTTATCGGTAGAGTAGTACATACCGTTGGTCTGGAGGTGCTGAAGCTGGCAAAAGAGGTATTTATCGCCGATGCCGGCTACTGTGCCGGTAGTCCATTTTGGAAACGAAGCAAGCGGTCCCCACGTCTTCCCGTAGTCCGTCGAATGATAGAGGATATTTGAGACTTCGGGCGCGGCATAGAAATTTGGCGTACCGCTATCGGGATAGACGGACCAGCATTCCGTCGCGAAATTTGAATTTTGCCATGTCAATCCGCCATCGGAACTATTCATCCAACTGCTTCCGCGAAAAACCGTCATAACGCCATGCAACGAATCGGCAAACCGCACGCAATTCGTACTGCTCATCGGCCCATTGAAGAAGGTAGCGCCTCCATCCGTGGAGATGTGAAAGTAGTTGCCAAAATCGGTAATAATGACCGCTCGCGGCGTGTGAGTGACCGAGGTGCCCCACCCAACAAGCGGGGTTTGGTTCCATGTCATCCCAGCATCGGTGGTATGCCATAGGGCCCTGTTCCCCGCGCCGTGATAGTCTGCGACCGCGATCCAGCCATGGAGAGAATCGATCATGTCAATGTCGTCGATACGTCCATCGTATCCGCTCGGAATAGTTGCCTGAACCCATGTTGCACCGCCGTCCGTCGTTTTGTACAGCGCGACGGAGTTCGAAACACTATAGATGCCCAGCGTCACAAATCCGACCCTCGAATTCAGGAACTTAACGTTGGCAATCAATCCATTGAAGGTCGCAACCTTTTTCCACCCTTGTGCCTGCGCTGAACCCGCACAGAAGATTCCGATAAAGAGAGCGAGGATTCCCAACATCCACTGGAACGCGGGTGATTTAAGAAACATGATTCTTCTCATAATCCCCAACTTCATCGTTTATGGGAAATGAAACTGTAATTTCCAGCACGGCGAGAGTTCCAGGAGCGAAAAGCGGCTGGAAGAGACGTCACTACCACTAAAAACCACAACCTTGTAAAATGTTTCACGGAGAGACCAAGAAAATAGACTTCCAGCGGAAAGTACCTTACTCCAATAGTCCTCATTCATGGGTAGAGTGGATGCATATCTCTTTATAATTGTTATCCTGCCAAACTTTAGGAACCAATGTCCGATAACAACACCAATACCATCACCGAAACCGAGCACTCTGCAATCAAGGAACGCCTGCGTTCCATTCCCATTTTTCAAACCTTGAATTACCGCTGTGATCGCATTGGCAAAGGCGAGGCGGTCTTCACCTTTCCGCACGATAAGAAATTCAACGGCATTTTCGAATCGTTCCACGGCGGGCTGATGATGACGCTCGCCGATAGTGCCGCTTCTGTGGCTGTTTTAAGCCTCGCTGGCGCTGACGCGATTACAACGACGACGGACATGAACATCCGCTTCCTTGCGCCGTGCTTAACGGACCTTACGGCCGAAGCGAAGGTAATTAAGTTTGGCGCTACGCTCTGCCCCGTAAGTGTCGAACTTCGCGATGCCGATGGGAAGCTGGTGGCCGTGGCGCAGGTAACCTATATGCGGCTGAGCAAGATGCCGAGGAGATAAGCTAATTTACGCTTCCGGTTCCATGTCGTCCGTCAGATCATCGTCGGGTGTGTTGATGATCTCTTCGGCGCGCTGGTAATCTTCGGGTTCGACGTAGAGGTGGAACCCATTCGAATAGTCGAGCGAGGGGATGACATTCGAGCGGTCCTGGGCTTCAATCATGGCTTCGATTCCTTCGCGTTCCAGTTTGCCGCGCACGAGCTCGGCTTCGAATTCGGTCTGGTAGGTGGAGAGCAGTTTCAGGTTCTTGATGCGTGGAGTCATATCGAGTTCCGGAATTGTTAGCGGGTTTGCTGGCATCCTCCGCTTCCGAAGCCGGGGGAGGCCGTACGGTGTGATAGCGAAGAACCGCGCGCGCTCCTTCCTCGTTTCGCGTGCCTTCACTTTTTACAAAATTACGGTTTTAGTGTAGTAGCACCTTAGAAATGTCAGGTTCTTAGCACAATAGAAATGTCAGGGTTTCGGGAAGACCGCTACTGCTGTTTGGACGAACTTTCAGCAGGAGCGGTCGATGACGGAACTACTGACAATGAG
>JAKAIL010000198.1 GCA_021825235.1 Bacteroidota bacterium
CATTCCCGAAGCGGAAGTGCTGATTTCGTCCACCGGCGTCATTGGGCAGTACCTCCCGATGGAAAATGTGGTTAAGGGCATCCGGGAACTGCCGGGCCAGCTTTCCACCAATGGCAGTTTAGATGCCGCGCAAGCCATTATGACCACCGATACCTATGCAAAGGAAATTGCGGTTGAAGTTGTGGTTCCCTCTCCCTTGGGGAGAGGGCGGGGTGAGGGGACGGTGCGCATTGGAGGCATCGCCAAGGGATCCGGCATGATCGCGCCCAACATGGCGACGATGCTGGCATTCCTTACGACGGACGCCAACATTGCACAGCCGCTGTTGCAGAAGACATTTGCGAAGTATATCGACCGTTCCTTCAATCGCATTTCGGTGGATGGCGATATGAGCACAAACGACATGGCGGTGATTCTGGCGAACGGCGCGTCCGGTGCTCCTGTGATCGAAGCCGGAACGAAAGCGTTTACAGCGTTCGAGCAAGGACTGGAATATGTACTCGTCCGGCTTGCGAAGCTCATTGCCCGCGATGGCGAGGGCGCCACAAAGCTTGTAGAAATTATCGTAAAAGGCGCTAAGACGGAAGCCGAGGCACTGCAAGCCGCGCGATCGGTTGCGAACAGCAATCTCGTGAAGACGGCCATTCACGGCGGCGACGCGAACTGGGGGAGAATCCTGGCGGCGGTGGGCTATTCCGGTATCGATTTTGACCCGGCGAACGTCTCGCTCTTTTTCGACGCGCTTCCGGTTTTGAAGCCTGGCTATGATATTGTAATAGACGAGCCGCGCGCCGCCGAGATTTTCGCTCAAGAGAATATCACGATCACGATCGATCTTCATCAGGGAACGGAAAGCGCGAATTTTTGGACCTGCGATCTCTCCAAGGATTACGTGCACATCAATGCGAGCTATCGAACATAAACGATTATCTTAATTCGTCATTGCGAGGGGCGAGATTCGACCAACGGGAGAATCTAGCGACGAAGCAATCTCCCGGCTTCGGGCAGGGGATTGCTTCGTCGAATCAGACTCCTTTCTGTCGTCTGCTTCTCCTCGCAATGACATGGGGTTAGATTTTTAGAAGGAATGCGATTATGACACAGACCAAAGAAGAAATCCTCACCAGCGCCCTGCCATATATCCAGCGATACGAGGGCAAGACCTTCGTAATCAAATACGGTGGCGCAGCCATGACGGAAGCCTCGCCCTATGGGAGCGGCCACCAGGGTGAGGGGTTAAAAGAGTCCTTCGCCAAGGATGTTACGCTGCTGAAGAAAATAGGCATTAACGTCGTGATTGTTCACGGCGGCGGCAATGCTGTAACGGACATTGCGAAGCGTCTCGGAATGGAAAGCCGCTTTGTGGGCGGCCAGCGCTACACGGACACGGCAACGCTCGAAACCGTAGTGATGACGCTTGCCGGCAGCGTTAATAAGGAGGTCGTGGCGCTCGTTAATCGGGCGGGTGGCAATGCCGTCGGACTGTGCGGGATCGATAACAATCTCATTACGGCAAAGAAGTTCGCTCCCAAGGGATATGATCTTGGGTTAGTTGGTGAAGTGGAGCAGGTGAATGTTGACTGGCTAAACAAGCTTATCGCTTCCGGGGTCATGCCAGTCATCGCGCCGATCGGTGTTTCGGCCGAGGGGGAAGTTTATAACATCAATGCCGATATTGCAGCCAGCGCCATCGCGCAGAAGCTGGGCGCCGAAAAGCTCTTTTTCTTAACCGATACCGAAGGCGTGATGCTCGAAGGAGAACTCGTCCCCACGCTGACGAATGCGCGAGCCCAGCAGCTTATCAAACAGAAGGTGATTACCGGCGGAATGATTCCGAAAGTGAATGCGGCCTTCGAAGCACTTGCGAATGGTGTTAACAAAGTCCACTTGATTAATGGCGCGGCCAAGCACTCGCTGCTCCTCGAAATATTCACGCATGAAGGCGTGGGAACGCAAATTATTCGCGAAGAGAAAGTATTTGGGAATCCCAAATCGGGTATCGTGTTTCGGGTTTCGGGTATCGGGAATTCCGGCGACGAGCATCCTACCAAGCATGATTTGCTCGATTTGACGGTAATGACCAAGCAAGACGTAGAAGACTTGATGCACCTGACCGACGTGCTAAAACACACGGACGCTAAGCCGCTTGCCGGAAAACACGTCACGCTGATTTTTCAGAAGCCATCGCTTCGCACGCGAGTCTCGTTTGAAGTAGGTGTGGCGCAATTGGGCGGAACGTCGCTCTATCTTTCGAACGAAGGCGTGGGCCTGGGCGAGCGGGAGTCCATCGAAGATGTCGCGAAAGTGCTTTCTTCATATTCCGATTGTATCGTCGCGCGCTTGTTCGATCACAACGTGCTCCTCGGTCTGGCGAAGTATTCGAGTGTGCCGGTGGTGAACGCGCTTACGGACGTTGGGCATCCGTGCCAAATTTTGGCTGACATGTACACCATTCGTCAGCACGGAAAGCTTGCGCCGGGAATGAAAGTCGCCTTTATTGGCGATGGAAACAATGTGGCTCATTCCTGGCTCGAGATGGCGGCGATTTATCCGATGCACCTCGCGATCGCCGCTCCCGCGGGATACCATCCCGATCCGAAGATTCTGGACTATGCCGTCCAGAGCGGTATCAGCACCATCGAGATTTTGGACGATCCCCGTGTTGCAGCCGATAGCGCCGACGTCACTTATACCGACGTTTGGACCAGCATGGGCCAGGAAGCGGAACAGGAAGCACGCAAGAAAGCCTTCCAGTCGTTCCAGGTGAACAAACAGCTTTTGCAGCTCGCGCATCCGAATGCGCTCGTTATGCACTGCCTGCCGGCACACCGTGGGGAGGAGATTACGAGCGATGCAATGGATTCGGCCCATTCTGTTGTTTTCGATCAGGCCGAGAACCGGCTGCACGTCCAGAAGGCGATCTTAACGACGCTGCTGGGGAACTCGGCACGTTTTGCTTCTTCCACGGAAGAAGATCTATTAACTACCATATCGCATGAGCAAGACCAAAAGTACTCCGAAAACCCAGAGTACGACCAAAAGCCAGGGTTCCACGAAGAACCAACGGCAGTTTACCATTCGTGAACTTGTAACGAAAGAGCATGTCAGTTCGCAGGACGACCTGCAGCGCGCGCTCAAGAAGGCCGGCTTCGATGTAAACCAGGCCACGCTCTCGCGTGACCTGGCGGAGATGAGCATTGGCCGCGTAGCAACCTCGGAAGGACCGCGCTATACCTTCTATGACGAAAGCGAAGACCATCGCGTGCGGGCGCTCTTGAGTTACGAGGTCCGCGGCATTTACAGCAACGAATCCATGATTGTTATTAAAACGCTGGCGGGCCGTGCGCACGGCGTAGCCGAAATGATCGACAGCATGGAATCGCCCTTCATTCTCGGTACCATTGCCGGCGATAATACGATTTTTATTGCGCCCCGAGCCATACGCCATATCAAGCGGCTGACGGGGGAACTTCGTGCATTTATCACAGCAGAATAAAGAAATAGTTACAGACGTATGGAAATGAATTCTACGAATGGTCTTGCCGGACTCACTGGAGCGCGCATCGCGCTCGCGTTCTCGGGCGGGCTCGATACCTCCGTCATTGCTTCCTGGCTGCAGGAAGAATTCGGCGCGGAGATCGTGACCGTCTCCGGCGATCTGGGGCAGGAAAAAGAGCTGAACGGAATTAACGAGAAAGCAAAACAGCTCGGCGCGAAGGCGGCCTATCATGTCGATCTCAAAAAGCAGTTTGTCGAGGATTTTGCATTTCGTGCGCTGAAGGCCGGCGCGCTGTACGAAGGCGCGTATCCGCTGGCGACGGCGTTAGGTCGCCCGCTGCTTGCCAAGACGCTTGTCGAAATTGCTCGCAAAGAAGAATGCACCGTCGTGGCGCATGGATGCACCGGTAAAGGGAACGATCAGGTCCGGTTCGATGCCGGCGTGTGGGCCCTGGCTCCGGACCTGCGCGTGATTGCACCGGTGCGACACTGGCCCTTCAAATCGCGTGAAGATGAGATCGCGTATTGCGCGGAGCGGGGGATTCCCGTCGCGGCGACAAAGAAGAATCCCTATTCGATCGACGAAAATCTCTGGGGCACCAGTATCGAGTGCGGCGTGCTCGAGGATCCCACGGTGGCGCCGCCGGAAGACGCGTATCAGCGGACCGTTTCACCGCAGGCCGCACCGGATAAAGCCGAAGAGGTGTCCATTACCTTCAAAGAGGGAGTTCCCGTCGCCCTGAACGATGAAAAGGTCGGCGCGGTCGATCTCGTTCGTATGCTGAACCACATGGCCGGCGCGCATGGAATCGGTCGGCTCGATATGATCGAAAACCGGCTGGTGGGAATTAAATCCCGCGAGATTTACGAAGCTCCCGGTGCTTCGCTCCTGCACTTTGCACACAAAGAACTCGAGCGTATTACGCTCGACCGATGGACCGCCCAAGCCAAGGCAAAGCTTTCGCAGGACTATGCGGACCTGGTCTATAATGGACTCTGGTTCTCGCCGCTTCGCAACGCGTTCGATGCCTTTGTGGACGAAACCCAGAAACGTGTGAGCGGAACTGTCGTAGTAAGCATGTACAAAGGCACTATGCGAGTTCTTTCGCGGACCTCCCCGTACTCGCTCTATGATAAGGCGCTGGCTTCCTATACCGCGGAAGACACGTTCGATCATTCGGCGGGCGAAGGGTTCTCGAAAATTTTCTCTCTGCCGCTCCGGACGCTTGCGCGTACCGAACCAACTCGGCACGCGGAGACCGTGGCTTAACGTTATCACAATATGGCACAATCTTCCGCTCTGTGGGGCGGGCGATTCCGCGAAGGCATGGCGGACATCGCTCACCGGTTCTCCTCTGGAATTCAGTGGGATTCAAAATTATGGCGCGAGGACATTCGTGCCTCCATTGCGCACGCCCGAATGCTCGGCGCTCAGGATATTATCTCTGAGCAGGAAGCCGCGAGCATTATCGAGGGATTGGAAGCAATCGCCCGCGAAATCGAGAGCGGCGAGTTTCAGTTCGATGATTCGATGGAGGACGTTCACCTTGCTATCGAGGCTCGGCTCACGGAGAAAATCGGGCCGGTGGGCGGCAAACTCCACACGGGCCGAAGCCGCAACGATCAGATCGTAACGGATGAGCGCCTTTATCTTAAATCTGCAATTCCCGGACTTTCCTCGAAAGCTTCGGAACTGATTGAGGCACTGCTGGATAAGGCCGATGAATATATCGAGGCCATCATGCCGGGCTATACGCACCTTCAGCGCGCGCAGCCGGTATTGCTCAGCCACCATCTGATGGCCTACGTCCAAATGTTTGCGCGCGATTGCGAACGCCTCGATGATTTGACGGACCGGGTAAATCGGTCGCCGCTTGGTTCGGCTGCATTAGCGGGGACTTCGTATCCCATCGACCGTGAGATGACCTCGCACGACCTCGGCTTCGAGCGTCCGACCCGCAACAGCATCGACGCCGTGAGTAATCGAGATTATCTCGTCGAATTGGCCAGCGATTGCTCCATTGCCATGATGCACCTCTCGCGGCTTGCCGAGGAGCTTATTCTGTGGTCCACGCGCGAATTTGGCTTTGTCTCCATGTCGGACAAAGTTACCACGGGTTCCAGCATCATGCCACAAAAGCGGAATCCGGATATGGCGGAACTCATTCGCGGGAAAGTAGGCAGCGTATATGGATCGCTCTTCGCGCTACTTACGATGATGAAAGGCTTGCCACTCTCCTACAATCGCGATATGCAGGAGGATAAGCCGGCGATGTTCACGGTGCTCGAAACCACGCTCGATTCGATCGAAATGATGACGCTCGTCATTCGCGAAACCACATTCCATCCGGAGCGGATGGAGCGTGCCGTCCGTGCCGGGGACCTTATGGCAACCGAAATTGCCGATTACCTTGCCCGGAAAGGCGTACCGTTCCGCGAAGCCCATCACATTGCCGGCAGTATCGTTGCGAAGGCGGAAGAATTAAATCTTACCCTGGAACAAGCCCCGCTTTCAGAGTATCAGGCTTTTTCGGAACTTTTCGAAGCGGACGTGTTTGAATGCCTCGATCCGATGCGGAGTATTCAGGCAAAGCAATCTGCCGGGAGCACCAACCCCGAAATGGTCCGGCAGGCGATTGCCGATTGGCGGGCATCCCTTGGATAAGCGATTCAGTTCACAATGTGGACCGTAATATCCTCCGATGTTTCGCAGCATACACAAATCCGTTTACCGCTCGAGAGAGTAATAACTTTGGTTCGAATTTCGTAAGTATAATATCAGCAAGACCCAGAATTAGGGCTTATGGCTGGATGTTGTCCAGCTTGTATTTTGCGACGACGTGGTCGAGAGGTCCACGCCGCTCAACATGTCGATCACTTCCCGTTCGTTCGTTACCTGCATGGCAGGCGCGCCATTGTACGAATCGGCCGCGATAACTCGCTGGCCGAACCATTTTGCAGCAATCGTAAATTCTTTACCCAGCTCGCCAGAGCCAAGTAACAGGGCCTTCTTCAAATTTGCAATTCCGATTAAATGAAAAGGCGAAACCGATTACACAAAAATAAAAAAGCGCACCAGCGAACGCGCGCTTTTTACGAAAATATTTCGATACCTCAGCGAATGCCAGTATCGTAATTCAGTGTATCCGCGAAAGTCGTATTCGCAGGCACCTGTACCGTTTGCGCCTGAGGCGGGCGAGGAAAAACACTACCGGAAATTTGATTTGGCGTTAGAATATAGGAACCGGCTGCAACCTGCACAAAGAATTTCCCAGCCGTATCACTAACGACATTTGCAATGACCGTACTGTTCGTGGCATTCGTAATCGTTATTGGCGCCCCAGCTAATGGCGCGGTATTGGACTCGCCCGGTTTCGAAACCGGCATGATCGGCCCTTTGAGAACTACGCCGTCAATGGCCGAAGTGCCCGAACCGCCATTGGTACTCGAATCGTTACCATTATTCGGAGTCGTAACGGTGCGGCACGACCCGAGGAACAGAACAATACCCAACGATAGCAATACCGGCCCCATGCTGCGTTTCATATTCACTCTTTTTTGACACAAGAACACCGAAAAAAGTTTAATATCTCACTTAATAAACTATGGGTAAAATTAAAGCGAAATCCTTCTGCCTGATGCGAAATGGCGAGCGCATCCTTGTATATCGCAGTTACGATCCGGCAAAGGACGAATATTTCTGGCGTCCGCTCGGCGGTTCCATCGAATTTGGCGAACGCAGCCACGAGGCCGCCATTCGCGAAATGCTGGAAGAAACTGGGCATCGGGTCGAAAACCCCAAATTGCTCGGCGTCTATGAGAACATTTTCGAATACGATGGCAAACCCGGCCACGAGATTGTGTTCCTCTACGATGCTGCGTTCGCCGACCGTTCCGTTTATGACCAGCAAGAACTTCCCTGCTACGAACATGGGAACGATCGGCACTTTACGGCCGAGTGGAAGAGCCTTGAGGAGATTAAGAGACTACGAGAGCCACTCTATCCGGAAGGACTGGAGAAGGCGCTGCCACGCACTTGAGAAGGCACGGGCAGTACTCCTCACAAGGACGAACACATCGCCATTCTATAGCTTGCTTAGTTCTTTATGCCGAAAGCAATCGATCGTATGGTCGTTCACCATGCCGATGGCCTGCATGAAGGCATAAATGATGGTCGGTCCGACGAACGTAAACCCGCGTTGCTTTAGCGCTTTACTCAATGCTTCGGATTCCTTCGTGCTTGCCGGGATTTCCTTCCATGTTTTGAATCGGTTTTGGATCGTTCGACCATCGGTGAACTGCCAGACAAATTCGTTCAAGCTCTTGCCAGCATCACGCATCTTTAGAAATGCT
>JAKAIL010000199.1 GCA_021825235.1 Bacteroidota bacterium
GGGATGCCAAACGGGTTGTGCCAAAGAAAGGACAGATTTACAGCTCGATGGAAGAGCTGATTGACGATTTCATGTTAATAAACTTTGGCCAGGCCGCACCAATGGGCGAAGTGTATAATGGGATTGAAGCTGCGAAAGGAGAATTAGGCTGGTATCTTGTCTCGAACGGCACCGGGTTCCCGTGGCGGAGTAAGATTCGCTCCCCAAGCTTCGTTAATTTGCAGGGACTCGCTCGTCTGCTCGAAGGCTGCATGATCTCGGATATCGTCGCCATCATTGGCTCGGTCGATCCGATCATGGGCGAGGCGGATAAGTAGAGACTCTTCCTTTAATTATTGCTTCAAAGTGTTGGCCCTGTCTTTGTGGCTTTGATCGTAGGCATGTTCCTTTTTTGATTGAAGCTGGATGGAAAGATTTTTTCTCGTCCCCATGGAAACCAATTTGCCCATTTTGGGTTTCCATAGTCCTTCATGGCTGAAACCCGCACACAAACCGATCATGACGAGGCGCTCCGAACGCGGATCGTCGAGGCTGCGCGCGAGCTTTTCTTAGACCACGGGTATTCAAAGGTTTCGGCGAGCGAACTTGCTGGTGCCCTTGGCATCAGCAAAAAAACGCTATATCGCGAATTCGAAACAAAGGAGGATATTCTCCGGGCTGTCGTTTTGCCAAAGCTCAAGGAATCCGCCAAGCGACTGGACCATGTTTTGGCAGACGATTCGCTTTCGTTTCCCGAAAAACTTCAGATGGTGCTTTCCATCATGGGAACACAACAACAGCGGGTTTCGCCCGTCTTTGTTCGCGACATTTCGGTCCATGCGCCAGAAGTTTGGAATGAAATTCAGGAGCAAAAGAAAGCCCGACTGAAAAAATTCGAGAGCCTGCTCCAGGAAGGCAGCAAACTGGGATACTTCCGATCGGATATTCCGCAGGAAGTTATCGTGCGAATGCACACTGCCGCAGTCGAGGCCTTGATGAACCCCCATGCCCTCGTTGAACTTCCATGCACCTCGCAGGAAGTGTTTCGGAATATCGTAACTGTGCTGTTCGAGGGGATTTTATGCGATGGGAAGCGAAAATCGTTTAGCCGGAAATGCGATCTCACCGCCTCCGCGCTTTCACCGGCGCAATAAGTTTTATTATTCACCGTCAATACACCGAATCCAAACCAGACCGGGATGCCTGAGACCAAACTTGAACAACGCGAGACCGCTCCACCAAAAACAAATGGGTGGAAGCAGGAGGAACCCCATAAGAATGGATGGGAGGAGCACGATTCCACCGAGACCACGGACGAGAAGCAAACAGAAAAAAAGGGTCCCATTCGCCGCGCATTGCCATTCCTGTTCGGGGCGATAGTGATTGCAGGAGCGCTCTACGGTTGGCATATCATCCAGTACAATAAAGTGCATGAAGAAACGGACGATGCACAAATAGACGTCGATATTACGCCGATTCTCCCGCGCGTGGCGGGCTATGTCCGCGATGTCTGGGTAACTGACAATCAACGGGTCGATTCGAATGCGGTGCTCTTAACGATCGATTCCAAGGACTTAAAGCTGAAAGTCGAGCAAGCGCAAGCGGGCCTTGACAATGCCAATGCGATGGTCCAAAGCGCACAAGCGGCGGCAAACGCTGCGAAGGCGAATGTTGCAACCGCAGAGGTTCACCGCAAACAGGCGGCGGATGATCTTGTCCGTGCGCGTGGGTTGCTGGCTGGCGGCGCAATGACGCAGCAGCAATTCGATGCCGTAAAAGCGACGGCGGATGCTGCGGAAACACAGATGAAAGGAGCCAGCGATCAAGCTTCTGCAGCCGAAGCACAGGTTGCCATCGCCGAAGCGCAGGTGAAACAGCGGCAAGCCGATCTCGACAATGCCAATCTCCAGCTTTCGTATGCGACGATTACTACACCCATAACCGGTACGGTCGCAAAAAAGAATGTCAATATTGGCGAATACATTCAGCCGGGACAGCCACTGATGGCTATAACACCCGGCGGTGTATGGATCACCGCGAATTTCAAAGAAACACAGATGAGTGACATTCACCCCGGCGAAACCGCGTTTTTTACGGTCGATGCCTACCCCGATTCCACCTTTCACGGCGTGGTACAGTCGATTTCACCCGCAACGGGAGCGAAATTTTCGCTACTGCCGCCGGATAATGCCACCGGGAATTTTATAAAAGTGACACAGCGCGTGCCGGTAAAGATCTTAGTCGATCGCGATAATTATTCCAGCACACCGCTTCGTCCCGGCATGAGCGTGGACGTGACAATCAATACGGGCAAATAATTACGAATCACGAAATTACACCTTAAAGAGATCTTGATTTGTTTTTTTTGTCATTGCGAGGAGGAATTGCGAAGCGATCGCGGAGCAATTTCCGACAAAGCAATCCCCCAATTTCGAGCGAGAGATTGCTTCGTCGTATTCGGCTCCCTTCGGTCGCCGAACGCTCCTCGCAATGACAGAATACTATCGCAGCTTAGTACTCAGCACTTAGCACTTTAGCACTTAGCACTTCCTCGTGGCAGAACAAGGTTTTCGTAAATGGATCATTGTGCTCACCGTCGTCTCGGCGGCGGTGATAGAACTCATCGACTCCTCGATCGTCAATGTGGCGATTACGGACATGAGCGCCTCGCTTGGTGCGACGATCGAAGATGTGGCTTGGGTCATTACCGCCTACGCAATCGCCAATGTGATTGTCATTCCGATGACGAGCTTTCTGGCAGCGATCTTTGGACGACGGAACTACTATGTGTTCTCGATACTGCTCTTTACACTCGCTTCGTTCTTTTGCGGAAATTCCCACACCCTGGTTGAACTCATTGTGTTCCGCTTCATTCAAGGGTTGGGCGGTGGGGCGCTGCTTTCGACGTCGCAGTCCATTCTGTTCGATACTTTCTCGGTCGAAGAGCGTCCTCTGGCAGCAGGCATTTTTGGCCTCGGCGTTGTCATCGGACCTACCATCGGACCGACACTCGGCGGCTGGATCGTCGATAATTTTTCCTGGCCCTGGATCTTTTTTGTCAATCTTCCGATCGGTATTACCGCAGCAGTACTTGCCTTCACCTACGTGAAAGAGCCAGCCCATGGGCGTCGCGTAAAACAAATCGACTGGGCTGGAATCATCTTACTTATCGTTGGCATCGGCTCGATGCAGTATGTACTCGAGCGTGGTGAGACGGAAGATTGGTTCTCCTCGAATACGATTGTGGTCCTTGCGATTACCGCGGTGCTGGGCCTTATCTTCTTTATCTGGCGAGAACTGACCACGGAACATCCGGTCGTGGAACTACACGTGCTCAAAAGTCGAACGCTGGCGTTCTCTGCGTTTCTCACGTTTATCATCGGATTTGGCCTGTTCTCGTCGGTATTTATCGTTCCCATCTTTGCGCAGCAGTTGCTTGGATACGATGCCATGCAGACGGGATTGCTCTTGCTCCCGGGGGCGCTTGTCACAATGATCGTACTTCCCTGGGTGGGGAAAATCCAGCAAAAAGGAGCGCCTCCGCAGGCAATGATTTTTTTTGGGTTCCTTCTCACGGCCTTCTATACCTATCAGCTATCGCGAATTATCAATCTCGATACCGGATACTGGACGTTTTTCGGCCCGCTCGTAATTCGGGGTATTGGGCTGCCCTTCTCGTTTGTTCCGATTACCGTGCTTGCGGTTTCGGGACTTTCCCCGCGCGATATTCCGCAAGGTGTAGCGGTCAATAATATGATGCGGCAACTTGGCGGCTCCTTCGGAATCGCAATCGTTAACACCTATCTCGACCATCGAATGATGGTCAACCGTGTGGACTTGATTTCGCACATTACCCAGTATGGGACAGCAACACAAATGCGACTCCAGCAACTGGTGCAAGGGTTTACTGCCAAAGGCACTTTGCCCGGTCTTGCACGACAGCAAGCCATTGGTGCGCTCCAGGGCATCGTCGCTCGGCAAACCATGCTCAAAAGCTTTGTCGATATTTTTGTTTTCGTCACGATGTTTTTTGTGATAAGCTTGCCGCTTATTCTCACGATTCGACAGGGACATGCCGCTCCAGCCGGCGAACCTATCGCAGCACACTAATCACGGTGAATGGATTTATGAGGTATAATCGAAAACAGTTCGCTCTCATCCTGTTTTTTCTTGCAGGATCCACTTCTATTGGGAACGCCCAAACGAACGATACGCTTACGCTTTCCCAGGCCATTCAAATGGCAATTAAAAATTCTCCTTCGTATCAGGCCGGGGAAGCAGCGGTGGAAGAAGCCAAAGCACGTTATCGTGAGGCGGAGAGCTATGCATACCCCCAATTTGCCGGCGATGCCAGTTACACGCGCATCGATCCCGTCGTTACGCTACAGTTCCCAATTAACGGGCACAATGAGTCCTTCAGTACCATGCCCAACGATAATTACAATGGGGCATTTACGCTTCAGCAACCGCTATGGTCGTTTGGCCGATTCGAGGCGGAAGACCGGGTTGCCGAGAGTGGGATTAAAAGCGCCACAGATAATCTGGACCAATTTCGTTCTCAGGCGGCCTACGCAACGACGCAAGTCTATTACAGCCTTCTGACGACCGATAAAGCCATTAGCGTGGAGCAGGCGCAGGTGAACGTGCTCGAAGGCAATCTGGCCGATGCAAAAAAACGCCAGGCTCAGGGAACGGCGACTTCGCTGGACGCGCTGAATATCGAAGCGCGCATTTCCGCGACGCAGAGCACTATTTCTGAGCTAGAATCCAATCGACACAAGCAGGGAGCCATGCTGCGGCGCTTGCTTGGCATGGCCCCGGGAACCCACGTAGATGTCACGCTTCCTCCCGCGGCCGAAGCATTACCGGAACAGGAGGATTCGCTTCTCGACGTTGCAGAAAAACAACGGCCGGAACTCGTTTCGGCAATGGACGCAGAAAATACGGCGAGATTGCAGGTGGAAGCAGCCAGGAACAATAATGATCCATTGCTCACGACCAACATTACCGGCGGTGTGAAAGATGGTTATCTTCCGAACCTGACACAGCCGAAGCTGAATTGGGCCGGGACCGTCAGTTTGCACGTTCCCATTTTAGATGGCGGACGGACGCATGCACAGGTGGATGAGGCGGAAGCAGAATACCACGCGGCGCAGGCGCGTACGGAAGATGCCAAACGTGGTGTGCAGAGTGACATCGAACAAGCCCTGGCAGATTTGCAATCGAGCCGCCAGCGCCTTGAGCTGGTAAAAACACAGATCGCGCAAGCACAACAGGCCTACAATGTCGCGCAGGTCCGCTATCAAAACGGGGCAGCAACGAACCTCGATGTGCTCACTGCTCAAAGCGAATTAGAACAGGCGGAGCTTCAGCAAGCCCAGCTTATGTATGGTTACGAACTAAGCCAATATAATTTGAATAAAGCCGTGGGAACAGTAATATGGTAGCGTGAAACTACTTCCGCTCCTTTGGTGATCATGGCGTTGCAGACCCATACATGACCTTTTGATAGCGCGGGAACGACCGGATATTATCGAAATCCGGGTCCGATAACACTTCGCCTCGTTTGCCCGGCGCAAACGTAAAGAGTTTTTCCAGAATGTCCATTGCGGAGTCCGCCTTGCCCTGCTTCGCAAGACAGCAGGCTGCGTTATAATTCAGATTGGCATTGGAAGGATAGATGCGGACCAGAGAATCATAAATTCCCTCCGCACGGTCATGCATTCCAGCAAGGTCGAGTGCGGTTGCATACGCAGAGGTGAGTCCAACGCTATCGGGATAGACCTGCATTCTCTTTTGGCACAACGCAAGAGCCGCATTGGCGTATCGCTTGGAATCCAATCCTGCTCGGTCGGCGACGATACTTGCACTGATATAGTACGCTATGTTATTCGAATCGAGTTGAATTGCACGGTCGAACAGTTCCATGGCGCGCGTTTTATCGCTGGCAAGTAACAGGCGGGCGAGACGCGCGCATGCGGACGCATCCTTCGGATGCGCGGCATAATTCTGTTTTGCATTATGTATTTCGAGCTCCGTTGTCGTGACCGCATTTAAAATGCCGGATAAATCGTTGGTAACTCTTTCACGAAGAGAGAATAACTCGCTGTTATTACCACTATAGGATTGTTCCCAAATTTCCCCACCTTGTTTGGTATCGATAAGCCGGACGGAGACAAAATTTACATCGTGGGATTTACGGATAAGACCGTCAATAATAAAACGAGCATCTAGTTTCTTCCCAATGGCCAGTGCATTAAGGTCGGAATTTTTGTAGGCGGAAGAGATCGATGCGGCAATCGTGGAAAGAGTGTTCATGGACGAAAGACGCGTAAGCAAGCCTTCGGAAAAAATATCCAGATTGCGAGTACTGTCCTGGTCCAAATTCAGCGTTGCGAATGGCAATACAGCCACAACATCACCGTTGGGAGCGGGATCGGAAGGATGCCGCATAAAGATAAATGCGAGAATAACCACGACGAGCAACCCCACCGCCGCCGCAAGCATTTTGGGAGATGCAAACAGCGATCGTTTTTGCCGGATAGGAGAAGTCTCCGGAGCTAATCCATCGAGCCGAGCAACCTGGCTTCGCACGGCGCGAAGGATTGCTTCCTCATCTTGAAAATTCGTACGCTGAATTCCCGCAAGGGCATATTCGAGGGAGCCCGGTAGTGTTACCGTGCCGATCTCAATGGGTAATATAATTTTGCCATGTTCGGCAGCTAATGCAATTTCTTTCGAAACATTCGCAGAAGAAGTAGAAGAGGAGGAAAGCAGGGCGATGAAGATTTGGCTCCGTTTAATATTTTGGACAATCTCATCGGACCAGATCGAAGCGCCGGCAATGGCTTCCTGATCGATCCAGACAGAATAACCTTCACGGCGCAGAATCGAGAGCAGGTGTAATGCCTGCTTCTCATCCGAGCGAGAATAGCTAATAAATATTCCTGGGCTCATGGCGACAAACGACGACTATTGGTCATCCCAACCAGCAGAAAGGAACCTAAGTTCGCATGATTTGAGGCACCCCGCCTCGATTTCGTTGTATATTTGTAGAAATGCAGCAACCAAATCATGCTTCAGAAGCCCTTCCAAAGGAGGCTCTGCAGCGCCTCGCCCATAGCATTGCCTCGGTAGAAGAAGCCACTGGCGCGGAGATCCGAGTATCCGTTCGTGATTTTCGGGAGGCAAGCGAAGCCCATCTTTCGCTAAAGGAACTCGCTCAAAAAGAATTTGCCACGCTTCGCCTTCACCAGCACGACAATCGCTACGGCATCCTTATTCTCGTTCTTTACCACGAGCGTAAATTTTATGTCTATGGTGATGAAGGTGTTCACAGCCGTATTCATCCGGAAGCATGGAAGGACGTAGCCGAAATTCTTACAAAGCATTTCGCTGCCGGTGCGTTTGAGGCTGGACTAACGGAGGCTGTTAAAAAGATCGAGCATCATTTGAAAGGGAAGCTGCCGATAGGAGCTCCGCGGGTACACAGCGTGAGCGAAGAAGTTACCGTTCGGTAACCGGACTTCATTCGGCACGAAGGATTGTTCTACACCGCGATGCACTCCGCCGATGATATGCTGCTAAAACCCGCTCGCATTGCGCTCGCCCAAATTGCGCCCGCCCTTGGAAATGTGGAACACAACATCAGGCACCATGCAGAATGGTGCGACCGAGCGCTGGATGCAGGCGCTTCCGCTATTGTTTTTCCGGAACTCTCGTTAACCGGCTACACACTCCGCGATCTCAACTTCGAAGTGGCTCTTCATTCAAATGCGGACATATTAAATCCGCTAAAGGCATTAAGCAGGAAGATTACGATCATTGCTGGCGGTGTA
>JAKAIL010000200.1 GCA_021825235.1 Bacteroidota bacterium
CTCCGGTCATGTTCAGGTGTTCAGTTAATACAAAGATAATATTATGAAGCTTACACTAACGGTATCAGCGCTGCTGGGCGTTGCGCTTTTGGGCGGATGCAAAAGTCCCTCCACCGTCCAGGATGCCCGATCTCGGCACGCTCATGGGCAAGGTCTCGCTAAACGACCTCCATTGTAATTCGATCGCCAATTGCTCCGGAGTCACGGTTGCCATCGAAGGGACTACCTTTTCTGCCGAGACCGATTCCACCGGCGCCTGGAGCATGACTGGCATTCCGGCCGGAATCTACAATGTGATTATTGCCAAACCGGGCTTCGATACTACCCTCGTTCCGAAATACGAGTTCGGAGGAGATGGAACCCAATTCCTGGAATATGAAATCGCCTATGAAAGACCCGCAGATTCTATTCCCATAACTGCGTTCAGCGCAACGCAAAAAGACACTATCGAATTGCGTATTGGTAGACGTGATTCCATTCATTGGCCCGACACGTTGCAATTTTATGATACCACCTTTGACACCATTGGCTCCTATCTCACTCTTAACATATCCGTAACCATGGGCGGACCGGACTCCGCGGTTGCGTTTACAGGCAATATCGTCGACCAAACCCACCCGACTAACTTCGCGTGGCCATTTTCGAATAATGGGATCATCGCCAGGGGCGCAACATTAACTGGTCAGAGCTACTCCTGGCAATTCTATACGGACACCTCACAGTATTATGGCCCGCGAGCTGGCGATACAATCGTTGTCAGAACGTATGCCGTTGGCTGCGGCCAGCACTATGGGCACGTACAATCGAAAACACTTATCGTACCGTAAGCAGAAGTTCCAATGAATGCCTGATCTCCGCCAGCGCGCGTTTTTGGAGGTGCTGGAGCCGGTCTATGACCGGCTCTCCCGCTATGCGCTGGCCGTCACGCGAAATGAGATGGATGCCGAAGATTTGGTGAGCGCCGCCGTGCTCGTAGCATACGAGAAATTCGATCCCACTGCGAATCACGAACGCTACCTGCATTATCTCATCAAAATTGCGTCGCGGCTTCACAAACGAGGACGCTACCGCGAGCGGAAGCGAGTCCCATACGATGCATCGCTCGCAGAGGATATTTCCTCGAGCGGACAAGCACCCGAAACAGCGGCAGAAATACGGCTGGTCATGGATGCGCTGAATACGCTGCCGGACAAAATGCGCGAGACCGTCGTCCTTTTCGACATTTCCGATCTTTCGCTTGAAGAAATCCGGCAGATTCAGGGCGGCACGCTTTCGGGCGTAAAATCGCGCCTCACACGCGGACGGGAACGATTAGCCCATGCATTAGGAGTTGAACCGCCAAAGCTAACATCCCAATTGGTTGCGAAAAATCCAGGACCTGATATGCCCATTTTATTACGAGCGGAGAAACGATATGTATAGCAAAAGTTACAACGATCTATTGAATTCTTTACGTACGCGCGAAGCACGACCTCCGTTTGTTCGCATGGCCGAATTAATCGCAACCACGCCAGCACGCAAACCAATAGCCATTCCCCTATTTGCGAAGTTTCTCGGCGCCATTGTTCTCGGCGGCGCAATTGCAGCAGGAATTTTTCTACAGTCCCGAAGAGGCGATATAAAAATAGCCGGTGACGTCAGTCATCGGTCTGCAAATTTTTCAAGGTCTATCAAGTTCCAAAGGAACGGCATAATCGCCCACAATTCTTTCGGTACTCTACCGGACTCCGCTCCCACCACTTCGGCGACTCGCGCCTCCAACTCTTCTTCTATCGTCCTTTCGGGACTGCATGACTCCGTCGAGGAAGAATATCCAATTTATGCTCGTATCGACGCACGGGAATCCGCTATCACGTTCCCCACGCAAACGCACGACACCCCACCGGCAGCACCTATTGCATTTCACGATTCCGACAGCGAGAATCCCCACTATTTCTTTGCAACCGTTGGTGGCGCGATCACACAGCAATTTAGTTCTAACTCTCTATTTCGGCAGTTCTCGTTCAGCGATGCATTCGCCGGTGTTGGATACCACCTTTCGCAAAATTCTTCCGTGCATGTGTTAGGTGGCGAGGAAGTTTTTGCGCTCAGCCAAAACTCTTACTATGTGACCTATCACGATACGACCTTCTATCACAATGGAACGCCATACCCCAATATCATTGGCCAGGTAAATCCTACTGCGGGATCGACTCTTACGCGGGTCTATTGGCTGGGCGCAAGTTATCGATATTCGTTTGCGAGTGGGAGCGTGCGGCCTTTTGCAGAGGTTATGGCCGGCGGTTCAAGCGATGGAGTGATTACTCATCAATCAGTCGGCGCGGAACTTTCGATCACAGATAACATCGGACTCGGTCTCCTGCTCCACGCCGATGAGCTTCTACCCCAAAACAGCGTATGGCTGACTAAAGCCGGGTTTGCGGCGGCACTGTCCTATGCTTGGTAGACGAATAGGAATTCCATCTAAACGGCCGCTCCAACACAAGGCACCCAGCGTCTCCACTCGCCCCGCTCCGATCAAAATTTGGGCATTTATCTTTGACCCGCCGAGGATGAAAAATCCAGCAATAGATATGCTGTGAGGTTTGTTTCCATCTCATATTAAAATCCATCTTAAGCAATGATGATAAAAGACGTCCGCTGCATTCTGCTTATTCTCATTGCAGGACTATCTTTCCCCAAATCCCTGCATGCGCAGCAAATTTATTGTTCCGGCCAAACCTCTACTTCAGTCGAGTATGGAGATTCCGTCGATTTTCAAATTGAGGTGCTTGCTTACGACGCGCCAATCGGAGTGTCAGTTAATGCGCGCTTTGGAGGAATGGGCGGCAGAGGCGACGACAGCGATTTTGAAATACTAACTCCGAATTTTTATACTTCTGAGTCGGGTCGTGGGCCTGGCTATGGATATTGTAACGTCCGTTTTCGTCCGATCAAAAATTATCTGAACTCAGTGACTGCCTTTATTGATTTTACATCTAATGGTGGGTTTTGTGAGGTTGAAGTAACTGGCATTGTCATTCATCCGCCCGTCGGAGGACGTGACTCGATGACGACCGAATATTTTTCAAAGATTTATTCCGACAGGTCTAGCTCGGAACAATCGAAATTTTCGATATTTTCAACGTATAATGAAAACGAGATAGTTACCTTTAAAATTTCTCCCGAAAGTGATACAGTATTCTCCATTTCCCCTGATACCCTATACTTAGAGAAGCACGGCGAGGCGAGCGGAACTCTCCGTTGCGTGGGATCCCACTTTCCAAGAGTGTCCGATACTTTATTCATAACATACCATTCGACGGTCGATAGCAGCGTGGCCGTTCAACAAGAGATACTGACGGACTCTTCCATTTATTATTTATGCATTGGGGATGTTAGTGATTTTGGAGGCGGCATCGAACTTCCACTTACGCATGACACTTTGCTGACATTCCAGTTTGCGAACGGCACGGACACTCAGCTTAGGCTGGCGGCTCTCACGATGATACCATTCGATAGCTCCGAGTTTGATCCTATCCAATTGCAAGACTCAATTCTCAATCCAGGTAAATCCGGGAGCTGGGGTCCTCCCGATACGTGTATATGTCTATTTCGCCCCAATCTACATCGCATTTTAGAAAACGATTATGATAATTATTATAGTGGAAAGCGTCTTGAATTTCTGGGCGCTTGTAAGCCTTCAAATTTGTTATCATGTCCGGATTTTTACTCTTCTTGGTCTGTTGGGTTCGGTCATGTCTATAATCCATCGAACGGCGGGACTATATTCGATGATACTCTTTCGATTAGATCCAATTACTATCCAGCTATCGCATTTGAGACTGACCTCGATACGACCATAGTTGAATGTTATTTTTCATTTGAGAATGATTCGAGTGTCGGAATATTCGGAAGCGTTCCCATAAGCCTTTCCTTGGCAGATTCCTCTCAGTTCAGAATTCTTTCGTTCGACACTTCCAAGGTGATTAATTCTCAAAGTATAAGCTGCAAATTAGTGCACTTGGAAATGGCTTTAATTGCTCCGACAGAAGGAACATATTCCACTTACTTGATTGGTCATTTTCAAAGCGGCGAAGATTCTCGCTCCGAAGTGGCCGCCTATCGGATACAATCTTCTCTAGTGCGGGCGCCTCAAGAATCTCCAGATTTCTTGATTTCATCGGACGGAACTAGCACTGTTAGCGTGGGGGCATCACGCGCTACATCCCTTGATTGCTATGACATTCTTGGTCGCCTAATATTGCATCGACAACTTCAACCGGGGAGTGCCGAAATCACACTCCCCGATGAGGCGCATGGAGCCTTATTTTTTCGGTTTAGTTATGATGGGCCAACTGGAAAACCACTCGTGAAAACTCGCAAGATCCTTATTCAATAGCCCTTGTAAAGCTTAGCGAATTTCGAATGGCTCCAACGGCACTCCCAGCGTCTCTTCCCGCCCCGCACCGATGGATATGATCTCCAGCGGGCAGGTCACTTCGCGTTCGAGCGCATCGAGATATCGCTGCACCGCACGTGGTAACTCTTCCCGACTCGTGGCGCCTTCCAGTGCATCTTCCGGCCAGCCTTCGAAAGACTCGTAGATGGGACGAATGTCCGCAAGTTGGCGCAGGTCATTGGTAAAGTTCTCGATCGCCCGGCCTGTGCTGATCCGTTCGTAACGGGTACAGAGCTTCACTTCGGTGAGGCCCGAAAGCACGTCCAACTTCGTTAGCGCCAGCGACGAGACACCATTGATCATATTCGTATAGCGCACGGCGACTGCATCGAACCATCCGCAGCGGCGCGGGCGTCCGGTCGTAGCGCCATATTCGTGGCCCACGGTGCGAATGCGCTCGCCGGTCTCATCGGTTAGCTCTGTTGGGAAGGGACCATTGCCCACGCGCGTGGCATACGCTTTTGCCACGCCGAGCACGCGGCCAATGGCCATCGGTGGAATGCCAAGGCCCGTGCAGGCTCCGCCCGCCGTGGGATTGCTCGACGTGACAAACGGGTAGGTTCCAAAATCAATGTCGAGCAACGCCGCCTGCGCGCCTTCGAGGAGCAACGACTTCCCGCCCGCGATCTCCCGGTTCAGCATGAGCGCCGTATCTGTAATGTAGGGATCGATCTGGCGGTCGAAACTTTCATATTCCGCAATAATTTTCTCCACGTCGCAGTGCTCGTGCGAACCGTAAAATTTTTCGAGCAGCTCATTCTTCTCATCGATATTCCTGCGAAGCTTTTCGCGGAGCGATTCGCGGTCCAGCAAATCCACAATGCGGATTCCCTTTCGTGCAAATTTATCCTCGTACGCAGGACCGATACCGCGCCCCGTAGTTCCCACGGCGCTGCCATCTTTTGCCATCATGCGCTGCTCGCTTGCCTGATCGAGCATTTTGTGATACGGCATGATGAGATGCGCGTTGTGCGAGATGAACAGCCTACCCTGCACGCGAACGCCCTCGCGCTCGACCATGCGAATCTCTTCGATAAGCGCCACGGGGTCAATCACCACGCCATTGCCAATCACGCACGCAACGTGCTCGTGGAAAATACCGCTGGGGATGAGATGCAGAACGAAGGAGCGGCCATCCGGCAACTGAATCGTATGGCCGGCATTCGCGCCGCCCTGGTAGCGGGCTACGATGTCCACATTGGCGGCAAGGAGGTCAACGATTTTGCCTTTGCCCTCATCGCCCCACTGGGTTCCGAGAACGACGGTGCAGTTTTTAAGATCGGCGGACTGAGAAAGTATTGGCTTTGACATGGGTAAAAAAAAAAGCGCATCCCTCGCGAGACCGTGCCTTCTTTTTACCCTTTAATTAGGGTCGAAAGAGAACATGGCTTTCGCCAAAATTGGTTCGGAATTTTCGCCGCCGATAAACACGCTCCATGAAATGTCATTCCGCGCACGGTGCGACGAGTTGCGGAGCCGAGGAATCTCTGATTAAGTCTGAATCTGGATTCCCGCCTTCGCGGGAATGACAGGAAGGTGTCGCTTTTGCGCTTTGCGCCAGGATTTCAAATTTTGTCATTCCCGCGAATGCGGGAACCCAGACTTATTCAGTGGTAGGTCGGGCTGGAAACACCGACCTACGCGTGGAAACACCGACCTACGCGAGGGAGCACCGATCTACGGGGCTACCGAATGACATTATGTTCAAGGACCGCCCGTTGGAATGCTTCTTGAGGAACCATCGCCAGAAAGGAGAGATACCATTATGCCACGCAAATACAGCCGAGGTTCGCAACGGTCCGTAAAGAGTGCCATGGAGCGCCGGAAGAAAGGAACGCTCCGGAGCGGGCGCTCCGGCAAGAAGGTTACCAGCCGCAGGCAGGCCATTGCCATCGGGCTTTCGGAAGCCCGCGAAAAGGGCGAGCGCGTTCCGCGTAAATCGAAGAGCGCCTGAAGGCTCGTTCGACGAAGCAATCCGGGCTTCGCGAAAGCGGATTGCTTCGCCGGACTTCCGCGCTTCGCTCGGAAGTCCTCCTCGCGATGACGCAGAGCAAGCGAATCCCTCTTGCTTCAAATCAACATTTTCCTGCTTGCCGCCGGACCGATGCGGTAGATAATCTTCCGGATCGTATCGATTTGCAGGTACGGATAGATGGCCTGCAGCCGTTCCAGGGCTTCGGAACTCTTCAGTTCCTGCTCTTCGCGCATGGCTTTGAACGAGCGCCGGATAATATAATCCCGCACGCCTTTTTCATTGATGAGATCGTTGGACCGGAGCACCTGGTAGATCTCGTCCGGAATTAATTCGGAGACGGGGTTTGGGCCTGCATCGGACGGTGCTTGCGCCGGATACGGACTTTGTTCCAGGTCCACGAAGGCCGCAAGCGGATCGTGGGAACTGGTGGAAGAAAGCGGGGCATGATGATAGCTGGCTCGATCGGCCATCCGTGGATGATGACCCATTCGAGAAGGATCCGTCATCGGATGAGTGCTCATCGGATGAGTGCTCATCGCATGATCGCTCATGCGGCTGATGCTGATCGAGGATTGAATCGAAGTCGCTGACATAGTCTTTCAGAGGTTAAGTTAATCACCGACTCTGTCCTTCGAGGCCCGGCGGCAGCACCACCGAAAAATGGTGACTTGCCGCTTTGATCTTTGCTCGCGACCGTTCTGCGGTTCCGGATCCGGTCGCCGAACAGGAATGCTTCGCTTTTCACGCCGGCAGTCCGGGCTGGCGGTCTGCCAAATCCCTCGCTACATTCTGCGCGCGGCACGGGCGCGGTCAAACCGTAACACCCCTGCCCCGATCAAAGCGGCAAATCAATTTTGCCTCGCCAAAGCCAGCGTTTTCGCGCCGCTTCAGACAGAGTACCGTATCAAGTGTCCTTCTGAAAGTATGTTTTGCTACTGTTTTTCAAATTCGACGCCATTCGATGACGTCTCTATAATAAAGACCAACGAAAGCTCCAAAGGTTACAGCTTTCATCGGGTCATTTTTCTGTGACCTGATTGTTTGAGCACCTGGCCGTGTCCGGCGGGTACGATTAAGTCAGTAGCAAATGTCGGTAGTCGTCCCGAGAAGTTAATGTTAGGTCTGCAAATATACGAAAGAATTTCCCGGGTGCTGTAAAAAAGCACTCGAGTGTAGCCGCACATTAATTCCAATTTAGAAATGTCAGGGTCTTAACCAGATAGAAATGTCAGGTGCCCATGGATGTTGAGGTAACATTTCACTTCGACGCCGATGTGCGAGACCCTGACGATGAGCAAA
>JAKAIL010000201.1 GCA_021825235.1 Bacteroidota bacterium
CTCGCAGCTTGCGCTCGTTCCGTTTGCCGATACCTCCGCTTATTGGTATCCGGATACCATCAATAATTTCTACGTTTCCACCAACACGGCGGACACGGATTCGCTCGTGTATCATCTTAAGAAGTTCCGGTATACCGGGCTGACCGATGTGGTATCCGGTATTGCGGAGGGAGCGAAGGCGCTTTCGCTCAGTTCGCTACCGCGCCGGATTCTGATTTTAGTTACCGACGACAACGTCACGAATACGGACAGCGTGCAAATGTTTCTGAATGCGCTCGGGATTCGGCTGTATATTCTGGACGTTTCGCGCGATTCCACGCACCCGGATTATGCGGATATGGCGCTCGCCGATAGCACTGGCGGCGGCTATTATGCCGCGTACGATACGCTGCTCTATGCGCCGATGCTGCTATCGATATCGCACCTGATTTTTTCCGAGCATTGCGTTCTCACCTACCGGAGTTCCCTTAGCTGCCCGGCCTGGAAGATACACCATCTTCAGGTAACACTCAATTACAGGAGTACCATTGTCACGGCGGACACCAGCTACCTCTTTGGCCGCGCCGCCCATGATTCTATCCCACCCGTTATGGTACTCGATACTCCCGCATTTACTTCACGAAGAATTCGGGCCAGCGATCCGTTTCCATGTCAAAGCGGTATGAAGGCACTCTTTGACTCAGCATTAGTAAACTTCACGGTCCATCCAGAAACGAACACTGTGGATTCGATGAGCTATTCGCTGATCGTGACCGACACGCTCTATCCTGCCGATGGTTGGA
Organism: Bacteroidota bacterium; assembly: GCA_021825235.1. Taxonomy (GTDB): domain Bacteria; phylum Bacteroidota; class Ignavibacteria; order Palsa-1295; family Palsa-1295; genus PALSA-1295. Next base: position 783 of record JAKAIL010000201.1, read on the forward strand.
TCCTCGCGCAGGACTCTGCTGGGAATGTCAGCCGGAAGCATATCCACTATATTCCGAAGCCGGATACTCATCCCCCACAATTTATGCAGGCCGCGAGATCAGGTTCCCGCTATACCGATATCGTTCAGGAAATGCTTCCCTGGGACCGTGGGATCGATACCATTTATCTTGTTCAGGCAATAAATCTGCGGTTAGATAGCGTGCGGTATACTTCCGCCCATCTGGCACTGGCATATCTTCACATTCTCGACATTCGCGATACGGCAACGGGCTGCCTTGCTGCCATGGACTCGGTTGGCAATCGCGATCAACGCTGTCTCGAATGGGATGGCGAAGGGGCCGATACGCTGCCACCGGTTATTACCCAATCTCCTACCGCCGAACCGCTCGTCGCACTTTCAGGCACGGTTACTGAGGAACGCCCGAAAGATAGGGGAATTAAATCCATAACCGTTACACCACTCTTAAATACGAGCGCTCCGTTGGTCGCCTATAACTCCGCACAAGAGGCAGATGTCAGCATGGCGCTTCAGGATTCCTTCTTCGCCGCAAGTGCACTTATCGAAGCATACGATAGCGTGGGCAACTTTGCACGCGATACGTTCGAATATACTCCCCTGCCCGATACGCACCCTCCGATTTGCACTTACATCCCGTTGGGAAAATCTGCATTCATCTTCACCGCGACCGATACCCAGGCCTGGGACCGAGGAGTTGCCTATCTCCTGCTCCTGGGAACCTCGACCAACGCTGCCGCCAGCCCGGCGCAATTTACGGATGCTCACCATGCTCAGTTTACCGTTACTGTAACCGACCGCACGTTGCCCGCAACCATCGTTGTGCAAGCGACGGATAGCGCCGGTCACCAAACAACGGTGACCGTTAATTTCCCGGGAATTCCGCTGATTCCACTCGGCGATAGCGTGATCAACTTCGGCACGCTTATCGCTCCGGCAAGCGTAACACGAAGTATCGTCTTCCAGAATACCAATGATATTCCGGTTACACTCACTTTCTCTCCGCTTCAGGGAGACGATTCCGTATTCCAATTAGTCACGGCCACGCCACTAACATTCCCTGCCTTTGGCAAGGATACCCTTCTATTTTCTTTCAACCCCAGGCTCATCGGCTCGTACCGTGCGATGGATTCCATCACATTCCATTCCGCAGTCGGACGCGTTACGCTTCTGGGCCGGGCGATGGGAACCGTCCGTTTGGCACTCGATACGGTGACGGTACAAGCGGGAGATACCGGTGAGCTTCACCTTTCGATCGATGCCGAGCCGAAGCCCACGAACCTGGATACGATTGGCTTTACGCTTACCTACGATCCGGATTTGATCCAGTTCAGCGATCTTTCCTCCTGCTCGAACGGTGCCGTCGATACCGGCCTCTGTATTTACGACGCCTTTTGGAGTGGCGGGATTGCAGGAAACCGGCAGGCAATGCTCATTCGCAGCAATCCCAAGGCCGGAGCAACGTTAAGCTTTGGCCATACGGAACTTACACTCCCCTTTACCAGCTTCGTGGCACAGCAGGATAGTTCCATTATCCATATTCAGCCGCTCAATACGTATTCCGCATCTGTTCTTTCCACGCTGGACGGTTTGGTCCGGGCAAGCGATATTTGTGGCGATCCCGTGCTTCGCACGGATATGAACGGTGGCAATGTGACGCTCAAAATCCTGAGTGCTACACCGAATCCGGCCTCGTCTTCTATGACGATAACTTTGCAAAGTGCAGTAAAAGCGCCGGCGGAACTTTCACTGGTAAACATTTTAGGAGTAACAGCGTCGGCGATGCCAGTGATGCTCACACCCGGCCAGCAGACCATTGTAATTCCCAATTTACCACTGTCCTCCGGCCCGTATGAACTCATCATTCAGGCAAACGGTATAGAGATGGCGCGAACGAGAATAAGCGTGATACATTAACAGATGGCCAAGACCAAAACTCAGTTTGTTTGCCAAAGCTGCGGATACATTTCTCCCCGCTGGGTCGGAAAGTGCGCGGAGTGTAATTCCTGGAATAGCTTTGTCGAAGAGCGCGTCGCGGCCGGGCCGGAGAATGCGCGCGCACTTGGTGCGAGAGGCAGTGAAGCCAAAAGCGAATCGCGCCACCCGATCCGCTTAAGTGACATTTCGAACGAAGACGAAGCGCGTATCACCACCGGCATTGCGGAACTGGACCGTACCCTCGGCGGAGGAATCATGCCGGGTTCCATTGTGCTCGTGGGCGGCGATCCCGGCATCGGGAAATCCACCCTGATGATGCAAATGGTGCGCGGACTGTTTCCGGGTTCCAATACGCTGTATGTCTCCGGCGAGGAATCCGCGCGCCAGCTAAAGAGCCGTGCCGCACGGCTCGGACTTGGTAACGATAATTTCTACGTGCTCGCGGAAACCAATATCGAAGAGGTATTGGAAGCCATGCGGCAAATGACGCCGGACTTGGTCATCGTCGATTCGATCCAAACGATGTACCGCTCGATGATCGAGTCCGCGCCGGGAAGTGTTTCGCAAGTCAGAGAGTGTACGGCGCTCCTCATGCAGGCGGCAAAGACGACGGGGATTCCAGTGTTCGTCATTGGTCATGTCACGAAGGAAGGTATGATTGCCGGGCCTAAGGTGCTCGAACATATCGTCGATACGGTGCTCATGTTCGAAGGAGAGCGAACCCATGCCTACCGCATTTTGCGCGCAGCCAAGAACCGCTACGGTTCGACGAATGAGATCGGCGTATTTTCGATGACCGGAAGCGGCTTGGAAGAAGTGCCAAATCCATCCGAAGTGTTTCTCTCCGAGCGGCGCAAAAACGCCAGCGGCTCTGCGGTCACGGCGATTCTTGAAGGAACGCGGCCGATGCTCATCGAGATTCAGGCGCTGGTAACCAATTCGAGTTACAGTGCGCCACAACGCACTGTGACGGGTTATGATGCGCGCCGCGTGGCCATGCTGCTGGCCGTGCTGGAAAAACAATTGGGTTCCAGACTGGGTCATTCGGATGTGTTTATCAATATTGCTGGCGGGCTCTTCATAGACGAGCCAGCGGCGGACCTTGGCATTGCATTGGCAGTACTCAGCAACCACCTCGATTTGGCGATCGATCCAGCGGCCTGCCTCATCGGTGAGATCGGGCTTGGCGGAGAAGTCCGGGCCGTGCCACAGGCGGAACTTCGAGTCGCCGAGGCAATCCGACTTGGCTTCCAGCATATCGTTATTCCACGCGCAAATATGAAGTCGATGCCAAAGGTGGCGGAGAAAATTACCCTTCGGCCGGTGGCACATATCGAGGAAGTGCGAGCATCCGTTTTGTAACTATGCGTTTAATTCTTGCAACTCATAATCCGGACAAACGAAAGGAACTCGAAGCAATTCTTCGAGCCGAGATGGACGGTACCGTCGAAATCCTAACACTCGATGACATTCCGGTCGGCGAAATCGAAGAGACCGGCGAAACGCTCGAAGACAATGCGCTGCTCAAGGCACGCGCGGTCTTCGAAGAGACGGGGATACCTGCGGTTGCCGACGATACCGGTTTGGAGGTAAAGGCATTGGGTGGAGCGCCGGGAGTCTATAGTGCCCGCTATGCCGGCGAGGGAGCCACTTACGAGGCGAATGTCCGCAAGCTATTGCAGGAACTGGGTGGCACAGAAGAACGCCAGGCCAGCTTTATTTCTGTTATCGCCTTCTGCGAAATTGAGAAAGAAGCCCAGATATTTCGCGGCGAGGTACACGGAAAAATTGCCTACGAACCGCGCGGAACGAATGGCTTTGGCTACGATCCGGTATTCATACCGGGGGAACCGGGAGATCGGACCTATGCAGAACTAAGTCCGGAAGAGAAAAATGAGAATAGCCACAGGGGAAAGGCGATGCGACTCTTTGCAAAATTCCTGCACAGCCAATTGGTTGTGGAACAGCATTAGACTTGCCTTACGGTCCCGCTCCAGCGTGACCGTGCTCACCTCAGTTCGATTCCACCCCGCAGAATCGCCGTTGCCGCTAACGGTTCCCCATCGACAAATCCCGAGGACTTATATCCTCCCTCAGCATGCAGTCCAAACGAAGGGGTAATGCGATACGTCACCGAACCAATCGCCAGCGCGCCAAAATTCCAGCCTGGATTCAGACGCGTCAAGAACAGTTTGCCTAATTCCAAATTGGGTTGGCGCCAGGCATCGAATTCAATTCCCATTTGCCACCGGCCTGGTGACCACAACACGGGAACTTGCAGCCTCACATCTTCCGCGACCCCCAAGTCCGCAGGACCAATTCCAATCGTTGCAATCATCGGATGATGATTCGAAACGATCATATTCTCCAAATAATAATCGTAGCCGAAGGGGGTGAGACCAACTCGAAAACCCGGCAGGTACTGAATCCTACCAATCTTCAAGAATGGAATCCCCACCTGGACATCACCCTTCATCAGATAATCGAAAAAATAGCCGTATAACGATGTCAGCGTAAGCGGGTCGAGTAAATTAAGTAGAGAATTGTCCTGAATGCTGTGAAGGGTTACATGCGGGTTCCTGAAACTCACACCGTTAATATATGCTGCAATATCATTACCACCGCTCGCATACAGGCTGTTAGTCCTCAGCGCATAAATTGTTAGACCACACCGCTCGATCATGTACAAATAGGCATCGCGATAGTTGATTTCTTCATTACCAAGTGATCTCATCCTAAGATCCTCCGCCAGCAGATCCTCTGCTTCGATACCGGCAATGTCAATGGCCGTTCCTTGGTCCAGACCTCCATCGAAATATTCGTAGGTGACACCATGTCCGGAACCATACGGAGGGAACAGATGGAGCCTCTCGAATCTTCCGGAAACAGTTTCTCAGATATGGCTTGCTGCTCATACTGCACGAGGATATTTTCGACGGTAGCTACGTCGGTAGCACCGGCAATGCTCGAAAAATTTTGGTCGAGAAGAAAAGAATTCGATATCTGCGCAAAAGCTTGCTCTGGTGCAGAGAATAGGAGCAAACACTCGAGCACAAATGCCCCGAAGCAAAACCCAAGACGTAGAGAACATTGATCGGCCATAGCTTTTGGCGAGTTCACAAGCTACTTTTTCATACTCAAGAACTTTTCTTCGAACAAATTGCTCACCGGTTGCAGGTCGGGTTTGGCAGCGCAGAGTTCTGCAACTTTGTTCTGATATTCCGCATCGCTCAGGGCGTGCAGCTTGTGGAGCGCGACCATATCCATAAGACCAAGCGCATCTGCCGGATGGCGGTGCAAGGTATTCCTAAGGAGTTCCACTGCCTTCGTTCGCTCCGCAGTATCTGCCATAGCGATTTTGGCCATGGCGAACGAGGCATCGATAGCGTACGCGTATGCTGCATAGCCCGATTGGTGATAGAACGGAATCTCGTCTAATTCTGGGATCGAGTCCATCGTTTTTACAATCTCCTCATCAGCACGCATAGCATCGTAGTAATGATGGATTTGCCGCTCGAATTCGGCATAGGACACCAGGATGGGCGCCTTCGACTCACGCAGGCGAAATAGCGGCAGCGCCTTCTTCAGCAGCGAGTCCGCTTTCTCGGCCTCACCTTTTTGGATTTCGAGCAACCCCTCGCAACCGTACGCAATGGCCTGCGCATCGGGGTCCTTACGCACAGCGGGGTTGGCGGCTGTCACGCTCCAGCGGTGAATGACCTGGTCCACGGTGACGGAGCTATCGAGCAATTTGCTCTGAAAGGCATACGCTGCTTCTACAAGCTTTCGTCCTTTGGACTCATGCTTCAGGTTTTGCGCGAATGCACTCGTCGCGCAGTAGACAGCAATTCCGCACAGAGCGAAAAGAAAAACGGTATAACGCATACTCAGAAAATATGCGAAGCGGGAAGATTAGTTCAGATGAGAGCGCGGCGCTGCGAAGCGGCATCGCGAGATGCTGCGGGTTACAGCCTCCACATGGCGCCGATCACGATCCGCAAATCACCCGATTTCGCGTTCGTCGGATCAACGGGGTACGGAAACACAGTGCCATCGGTCGCATAGCGTAACGGCTCGACTTGCGCCGGACTACTGGGATGATTCGGATCCGTGTAGTTGGTGGTTGGAACATTTTTATAGATCTTTGTCAATCCGAACGAGTATCCCGCATCGAACAGTAACATCGGACCATTGTAGAGTTCATCGGTAATCCCTAAGCCAACATACACCCCCATATCCAGGCTATTAAGCTCCGATTTGAGTGCGGGAAGCTGCGGAGGACCAACAGGTGCAATAATCCCTTTCGCGTTCGAGGTTGCAGATGTACTTTCGGAAGCACCTACGAGGAAACCGAATGTTGGCCCCGCATCGATGTACGGCTTAATATCCCCTTCTCCAAAGGAATACTTGATTACAATGGGCAATTCCAGATAGCTGAGGTTAAAGTTATCATTCCCGGCGAAGAGATTGGTTGAATCCGTACCAACAGGGATTTGCCGGTTAACAGCGCTGCCGCTGTATGCCTCCTGAACACCTTTTTGATCGAACAGTAACGAAACGTCAAGTCCCCAGGTATCATCGAACCAATGCTCATACGCCAATCCTGCGATGAGCCCCGCATTGAAATTCGCGGTGGTATTATCAGGCAAGGTCACACTCTCGTTGGCGAGGTTCACACCAGCGCGCACGCCCCACCAGGAGCTGGAATACTGGGCGCGCAACGGCGCTGCCGCAAGGAGGAATACGAGTGCGAAAGAAGAAAAAGCGAGTTTTTTGTCCATGGCGGTACAAAAATAATCAATTATTGCGCGCAGGATAAGAATTCCGAAATTTTTGTGTAGCCGCACAATAGAAATGTCATGGTTTTAGGCACAATAGAAATGTCAGGGTTTCTGTATGCCTTGATGTGTGTGCTCGACCGGTCTAAACGCTGGAGGCCGTAGGCCGACAGCGTTTAGACCG
>JAKAIL010000202.1 GCA_021825235.1 Bacteroidota bacterium
AAGAAAGAAAGGGCAACATGAGTATTTTTCTCATAAATATGATCCCGAAATCGTTGAGCGCGGAGCATGGTGAAGACAGCGAGCCGAATCTTGCTGTTAACCCCGCCAATCCTCTACATCTCGCAGCTTCTGCGTTCACACCCGACCCGGCGGGTAGTGGGTCGGTGGCTCCGATCTATGTGTCGACTGATGGGGGATTGACATGGTCGCTCAATGATATTCTTCCGACGGGCCAAGCATTGACCAACGACATAACCCTACGTTTTGGAAGTCTATCAAACGTTTTATATGCCGCCTTCATAGCTGGGCCATCACTATTTTGCAGAACTGCTGACTTTAAAAATTCAGATCTAATGACGGTCCTTGTACGCGAAGAGGGCTTATGGGATCAGCCATGGGTCGAAGCCACAACTGCGGAAACTACTAAAGGCACTCCAGACCGAGTTTACGTTGGATTTAATGATAGGTCAAAAACGATGCCAGTAACTCCCTATCAAACGGCGAGCATTGATTTCTCTTTGGATGCTGCAACCGCGCCGCCGCCAGATGGCTTCTCCGGTCCTATCATAATTTCAAGTAGGGTTCAAGGTTACAATTCATTATTCGGATTAGGCGAAAATGCGCCATCGATTCGATGTGCCATTCATCAGGATGGGACAGTATATGTTGCCTATTTTGATTGGTTAATTTGGAATAGTAGTGGCAGCATAGTTCAAGCGGATGTTGTCGTGCGCCGAGATGACAACTGGGGTCAGGGCAGTATGCCTTTTACGAGACTTGTTGATCCAAGTGATAATCGCCTTGGAAGGATAGTCATGAACGTTCCAATAGTTTGGAATTGGACTTTCTCTTTCGGTGGTCAGAGAACAGGGTCGCAACTATCTATTGCGGTCGATCCAAATAACAGCAGGAGCGTTTATGTGGCATGGTTAGACAATGATCAGAGCCTCACATATCCCACGATTCACCTTCGTCATTCAAGCGACGGCGGAGCAACGTGGTCCAACACTGATATTCGCACCATACCGAGTGCGACAAATCCAGCAATCGCGGTAAATGTGCATGGTGCTGTAGGACTCCTTTATGAACTGTTAACAGCCACTGGATGGGAAACTCGGATTGAAATATCAGCGGATGGATTTTCAACGGTTCCCACTGCATTTATTCTTGCTAAGATGCCGGCAAATGCTGGGTGGTTCGGTGATTATATTTACCTTGCTGCGGTCGGCAAAGACTTTTGGGGTGTATTCACTTCGGATAATACACCCGACATGGCTAATTTCCCCAATGGGGTTGTATATCAGCGCAATGCAAATTTCACAACGCACGAATTGCTCGCTGTTGATAATAAGACAGTAGTACCGAATTCCTCGATTGATCCCTTCTTTTTTAAAGTAACAACCATTGAACTCGACCAAGATTTCTACGTTCGGGATTGGACCGACACTCCGACAAGTGGTGATACTGGCTTGGAGCCTTCGAACCATCCGGTCTTTTGGGCAACGTCGGACGTTTGGAACCGGAACAGTGACGATCCAGGCGCCATGAATAGTAACGGTCAACCCGAAAATCAGGATGCTGCCAGCGGAACCGGAACAAAGGGTGATAACTGGGCTTTTGCTCGCATTCGAAGAAATGCGCCGGGTTCCCAGCAAACAGTTACTGCTCATTTCCTAGTTTCAGAATTCGGGACGGGAAGTAATTTTCAAGACAATTTGTCAGGGAGCAACGACATCATATTCGTTCCCACAGATCCGACGGTAACATTTAGTGCATCCGAAACTGGGCCGAAAACTACATCGGGGTATCCTTGGAATCTGAAGCCTTCGGCCTCGACACACCTTTGTCTCGCCGTCCAAATTTCCACCACGAACGATCCCTACATGCCTCCGAGCCTCAGCGGCAGCGCACCCGGCTGGCCTACGGATCTGCGAATCCTTAACGATAATAACAAGGCGCAGCGGAACCTCGGTGTAACCGTTGTGAACATTATTGGTAGAGGTCACCACATTCCTTACTCCGCCGTCGTGCATAATGCCGCGCCCTTCACGCGGGACATGGAGTTGCTAATGAGCGGGACGGATGAGAACGTTCGGCGGCTGCAAGGCGCAACCATTACCATCAATGGGGAACAAACGGTTGCGTTCCAGGTTGGCAAAACGATTACGGTTCCCAATATGCTTCCGGGGGAGAATCGCATCGTCACCGTTTCCATGCCCTGCCCGGTGGGAACCGAAGGCGAAACGCTTTATCTCGATTTCCATGAGGTAATTTTTGGAAATACGATCAGCGGCTTTTCCATTGGCGTTCAATTCGCTTCCGTTTCGGAAGTATTGCGCAATGCGCTCAAGTTTCAAAATGCAGTATTCCAGCGTGTGGGCGCGCTCTTTCAGAATGAGTTGGCGCGAATCATTGCAGCTGAAGCCGAGGCGCTTGCTTACGCCGAGTGTATCGAAGAGGCAGTCTATCTCAATTATGTGGTTTGCCGCGCCATCGATATAGAATGCATTGCAATACAAATTCCTCCGGTTTTAATTGCCGACATGTTCGATGTTGCAATTGCATTCAGGAACTTTCGGGAGAATGCTACCGCCCCAGCCGCAGCGGTTCCGCTTGCGCTCGATCACCTGGCTGCGCTGGATAAGTTGAATGCGAGTATGACTATCGCGGAACTCGCAAAAGGTAGCGTTGCAGACATTCTTCAAAATGTTCGTTGGCAGGATGCGCTCTACTCGAATGTGTTTCAGTTACGTTCGTTGCCATGCTCCGCGCAACTTCGTTCGGTTTCGAAATCCTACATTTCGAATTATTCGAAGGGCTTGGCCGGTGGCGCGGATTATCCATCGCTCATTGCGGGTCTAATGCCGTGCTTCGTCGAAACGGCACAGGCATTACCAAGCGAGGCGCAGGCGCTGAACGCAGCGATTACCGCGATGCGCACTACGCAACCTGGTAATCTTACCGGCTTGCAAAAAGCGCATCGGGATTTTTTACTTGTGTTGGAGGGGCTGCAATTATAAGAGCATCTGCTCTACAGGCCGCACGCCGCCAGCCGCACCTCGGCGAGGTCGGGAATACCCCAGTCACTCGTCTGTTCCATGCGTTTGCTGAAGAAGAGGATTTCGAGATTTTCCACGGCGTTCGTCTTCGGGCTCAGCCATTCGATGTGCATGGTTCCTACGGCACTTGAATTCGGCAAGAATGGTTGTGCTCTCATGAGCAAGGAACTTGAGCAAGTGGTGAGCGAGGCTCTCGCATTGGATGTTGAGAGTCAGGGAATTTTAGTTGACAAGCTGATGGTCAATCTCGCGCACGCCGAGCCCGCATTTCTCGATGAGTGGTTAAACGAATCCGCGCGGCGCTTCGAAGCGTACGAGCGTGGTGAGGAAACGGCGGTCGAGATGGATGAGGCCATTGAAACGATTCGGCGGCAACTTCATCGATGAAAGTTCGATTGCTTTCTCGCGCAAACAAGGAGATCGCTTCTGCAGCCCAATTTTATTTGGAAGAGGCTGGTGTGCGAATAGCGGATCGCTTTCTCGATGAGCTCAAAGTGGCGCGGGCGAATATTGGCGAGGCTCCAGATCGCTATCACATCTATCGCGGGGAAATCCGCGTTGCGCGTCTTCTTACGTTTCCATATTCGATATACTTTCGAGTAAAGACGGAGGAGATTGTCGTCGTTGCAGTCAGCCATGATTCCCGAAGACCGGGGTACTGGCGAGATCGGCTTTAATGGTGGATTCCAACTTGCGAGGAGTTCGGGCTCATGCCGCCAGCCGCACCTCTGCCAGTACTTGAATTCTCTAGTCGCTCGTCTGTTCCATGCGCTTGCTAAAGAAGAGAATTTCGAGATTTTCCACGGCATCGATTACGCATACTCATAAAGCGGCACCGTAGTATCCGGCTCCGGCTTATGCGCGAGAATTTTTTCGATGTGGCGGATCGTCTCGGGCGAAAAGAGGACATCGCCGCAGACATCGCAGACTTCGGCCGGCACGTGATCGATAACGACCACTTCGCCTTTATGGCGAACGGTGTGCGTTACGCTCTTGCGCTCGTAATGCCCGGGGCATCCTTCGATAGTACAATTCATAGTAGTTCCCTTCTTTGCGTCGGTGTAATCCATTTGGGCAGCATCGGTTCATAGACCGTGATGATCAGCAATCGGGGCCGGCCAATGGTACACACACTGTGCAACGGACGGCCTTCGTTTGTAGTGCCGTTAACTAAACAGCAATGTCCGCGCCGGTGGGCGGGATAATCCTCGATGATTTCTCCCGACATAATGGATTCGAGCAGTTCGGAGAGTGAAATGTTCTCCTCAGCTATCTCTTCGGCCGCGTGGCGCGTTAGCCGAAATTCTCCGGTTCGGGCAAACTGCTTGATTTCGTCAATCATGTGGCGGTCAATGCGAGATGGCGTTTGAGAAGCATGATGAGTGATTGCTTCTTCAAAGCTTCACACGGGAAGAAAGTGCCCCGGCTGGGTTCGCTTTATGCCGCCATCCGCAAGTCCGCCAGCACCGGGATTCTCCAGTCGCTCGCCTGCTCCATGCGTTTGCTGAAGAATAGGGCACTTTGGTGCGGGAGTGGAAGTTTCAGTTGCATGGAAACACTTTTGGCGGGGCCAATGACAATCAATCGCGCTGCGCTTGCGGAGGCGTGCCGTAAGTGGGGCATCGGCAGCGTTGCGCTTTTTGGTTCGGTGCTTCGCGATGATTTCACTCCCCAAAGCGATATTGATCTTCTCGTCGAGTATCTGCCAGGTGTTCGTCATTCCCTCTTCGAGTATGGTGACATGCACGATGATTTTGCTCGGGTCTTTGGTCGTGAGGTAGATATCGTTCATGCCGAAGGAATTCGCGCGTCTCGGAATCCGATCCGTCGTGAACATATTCTCTCCTCTGCACGGCCGCTGTTCCATGCCTGATCTCGATTCGCAATCGCTCGCCGACATTATCATTGCTTCGCGGCGCGCCATCGAGTATGCTTCCTCGATCACCGAAGACTTTTTCTCGACCGATCTCAATTCGCAGGATATCCTCATTCGACAAATGACGATTGTTGGAGAGGCGTTCCGGCGACTATCTGACGAATTCAAAACAGCTCATCCAGGACTGCCGTATGGGATCGTGGTAGCAATGCGAAACGCCTTAGTGCATGATTACGACGGGATTATCTTACCCGATCTATGGTACACGATTAAAGACGATCTGCCGAGGCTGCTCGATAAGATGGAGCAAATTCTAAAGAACGAATACGGGGAAAGAGTCTAACTCCAATAGTATTTCATATACCGCCAGCCGCAACTCGGCGTGGACGGGTCGCGCCCATCGTTCCGGTGCGAGAGAAATGCCGAACGAGCGTAACCGTATCGGTCAGGAATTCCAATCGCTGAAGCGTTTTAGGATTTGTTCCTCGCTCTCTTTTCGGAGCTTGCGAATTTCTTCTTCGAGATTATCGATTTTTTCAAAACCGAGTCCAGCCCAAATTCCTTCGAGCGATTCGATATTCTTTTTCTCGGGAGCATGAGGAATAAGCGTCCGAATGAACTTGCGAAGTTCGGGAAGTTTATTGGAGGGCACATGCGAAAGCTCTCGCTTAAGCTCGGTCAGTTCAATGGCGCGTGCGTTCATGTGTTTGGTAACGATGGTCAGAAATGGGAAGTTCGATGTTCTCTACGCACCCGCGGTTTAGGCTCAAACTGAGTGCCCAAATCCGCCCAACATCGCATAGGCACCCATTTTCCAAATCTTTTCCAGCGGGCCTCGAAAAAGCGAGCTGTTTAGTTCCCACGATTTTGAAAGTGGCGAAAATAGGCTGGAATCAGCATAGTTCATGAAGCACAAATGCGCGTGCCGTGCCCAAATAGTTTTCTGAAAGTTTTTATGGAGGTGCTTTGCCTGGGTCTGTGTTTGGATTCAAGTACGGCCCGTCAAGAAAAAGTGAAAAAATTGCTAAAATCGCAGATTTTTGGAACGCGGGGGGAAGGTGGCTCGTTAGACGGCCCACTATTCGAAAGGTGAGGTGCAACGCCTCATTGTGATAGGAAATGTGCGGTGAAACGCAGACAGCCTCTCCTCGAAATAATTTTTCAAAATTCTCGTAATTTTTAGCGAAAGTGAGAACTTCCGCCGAGGGAGCATGGTTATACGCGTCCCTCGAATGCACAGGCGGGAACGCCTGCGCCACGCGAGAGAAATAATAGAGTGTTCATTGAAATAGAAGGGCGATCTATAGTAGATAGATCGTAAAACAGCATGATGAGCCGGCGTAGTGATACGCCGGGGTTACTTGCGGATGGAGAGACATCTCCATCACTGGTAGCGTCTTCTTCGGATGAGCGATCATCCGTGAAGTCTCATCAGCAGCAAGCAACCGTGAATTTGGATACCAGCAATGGTATTCGTGAGATTCACACACTTGCAATCCAGGACAACTTTAGCATATTTATTTATGCTGGCGTTGACCTGAGATTTCAGTATCAAACTAACGTTTAGTACAGCGCTGCTCGAATCAGCAATGATGAGAGCAGCTACTTCTGAATAAGGAGTAAAGTGAAAAAATGTACTACGGAGAGTTTGATCCTGGCTCAGGACGAACGCTGGCGGCGTGCTTAACACATGCAAGTCAAGGACGTAGCAATACGGACTGGCGCACGGGTGCGGAACACGTAGGTAATCTGCCCTTGAGGGGAGAACAACCAGTCGAAAGATTGGCTAAATCTCCGTAATATAGAGGACCGGCATCGGTTTTTTATCAAGCTCTCTCAAGGATGAGCCTGCGTCTGATTAGTTAGTTGGCGGGGTAACGGCCCACCAAGGCAACGATCAGTAGCTGGTCTGAGAGGATGATCAGCCACATTGGGACTGAGACACGGCCCAGACTCCTACGGGAGGCAGCAGTGAGGAATATTGCTCAATGGACGAAAGTCTGAAGCAGCAACGCCGCGTGAGGGATGAAGGCGCTTTGCGTCGTAAACCTCTGTAGTCGAAGACAAATTGTTCCCTACTGGGGACTTGATGGTATTCGAAAAGTAAGGATCGGCTAACTACGTGCCAGCAGCCGCGGTAATACGTAGGATCCGAGCGTTGTCCGGATTTACTGGGTGTAAAGGGTGCGCAGGCGGGCTCGTTAGTCAGTAGTGAAATCTCGGCGCTTAACGCCGAAACGTCTATTGATACTGCGGGCCTTGAATCAGCGAGAGACGTGTGGAATTCCGAGTGTAGCAGTGAAATGTGTAGATATTCGGAAGAACACCAGTGGCGAAGGCAGCACGTTGGCGCTCGATTGACGCTCAGGCACGAAAGCATGGGGATCAAACAGGATTAGATACCCTGGTAGTCCATGCCCTAAACGATGATCACTTGGTGTCGGCCGCAAGGTCGGTGCCGGAGCTAACGCGTTAAGTGATCCACCTGGGGAGTACGCTCGCAAGGGTGAAACTCAAAGGAATTGACGGGGGCCCGCACAAGCAGTGGAGCATGTGGTTCAATTCGATGCAACGCGAAGAACCTTACCTGGGCTTGAAAGGCCGTCTAAACCCATGAAAGTGGGCTACCCGCAAGGGGGGCGGTACAGGTGCTGCATGGCTGTCGTCAGCTCGTGCCGTGAGGTGTTTGGTTAAGTCCAGCAACGAGCGCAACCCCTGAATTTAGTTGCCAGCGGATAATGCCGG
>JAKAIL010000203.1 GCA_021825235.1 Bacteroidota bacterium
GATCTCCAGCATGAAGAGCAAATCGGAAAGCCGGTTCAGAAAAACAATATCGTGCGCGCCAATTTCTTCCCGCCCGGAAAGATGGACCAGTGCCCGCTCGGCACGGCGGCACACCGTACGAGCAATATGGAACCGGGCAGCCAGTTCGGTTCCGCCGGGCAAAATAAAACGTTTGAGCGATGAGAGATGAGTATCTTGTTCATCGATGGCATGTTCCAACACTGTTGCATCGGCTTCCTGTATCCGCGGGACCGAATAATTCGAGCGGGTTTCCAGCGGAGTGGCAAGGCCCGCCCCGAGCACGAAGAGCTTTTGCTGAATACCTCGGAGCATGGTCCGAAGCCACTCCGGTTCGGAAACGACGGCACACCATCCAAGCACGGAATTCAGCTCATCCACCATACCGTAGGCTTCGATCCGAGCGGAGTCTTTGCCAACGCGCCCGCCTCCGAATAGTCCCGTGGTGCCCGTGTCCCCGGTCTTCGTATATATTTTACTTCCCATTATTCGATCGGGATGGAATCCTGTAAAAGGTTCTTTACGGCCTCGATACGCGTGCGAAGTGAGGCAATTTCCTGAGGTACCACCGATTTATTGCTCGGCTTCTGATAATAAATCTCCAGCGCGTTCAATTCGATGAGCATATCCGTAAGGATCGTGAGCGCTGTCCGCAGGCGGCCTCTGGATTCACCGCCGCGGAACATTTCCGTTTCCAATAAATCGTCGTAATTCTCCATCAATAGATAAATCGATATTGGACCCGTTGCACACCATAGCGACGGTCGAGCGCGCGGCGGCGTTCGCGTGCCCGGACCATTTGCACAATAGCTGGCTCGTGAATTTCCCGGCGCTCGATCTCTGACATGGCATAGACCGGAGCGACCGTCAGGAGGTAGGTAAGCACTGCCAGTTCTGCCAGTGCGCGTCGAAGGCGATTCTTCATAGGTATCGCAACGCCACTCCGGGGAATGCAATTCCGTACCGTGGCTCAACCTTCTCCGGAAAGAAAGGGACAGGGAATATTTTTCAAATATGGCTGTTACCTTTTGAAGTTTCGCGGGTCTTCTAAGTAATGGTTAACTTCTTACTCCTATGAAACGTCTGCTCCTCTTCTCGGTCATGCTCTGCATGGCTTCCAATAGCCGTAGCCAGACTCGGCACGTAAGTGTGCAGGAATTTCAAGCTCAGGTCGATTCGGCACTCCGCTTCGTTCTGCACGGTCATCAACTCTACCGGGTCACAGACCTCTTTCATCGCCTCGTTGATCGGCGGGTCGAAATTCATCTTGGTCTTTCCCATTCCGGAGATTTGAGTGAGTGTTCGCTCGCGGTGCAGGGGGACACCTCACGTGTTGCGGATATCTCCAAAACCACGTCGGATGAGACCGAACCTTCCATTGCTATTTCCCGAAAAAACCCATCACTCATAGTAGCCGGCGCAAATGATGACGTCATGTTTTCCACTGGAATGCCCGCCTACGTCACCACCAATGCCGGTATTACCTGGCGGACCTATCGGGTCCCCCATGTGGACGGTTTTTCCGACAGTGGCGATCCGATCCTGGTTTCGGACGATTCCGGTAACTTCTACTATTCGTTCATGGTAAGCTATGATAAGACTCCCTATGGCGATCCCTACCGTACCAATCTCATGGTCGCCCGGAGTACCGATGGAATTCATTGGGTTCGTGGGGGACTCGTCCTTAGCGATACCAACGGTGGTACCCTGCAGGATAAGGAAATGATCGCAGTGGATTGCGATCCATCGAGTCCCTATCATGGGCGGATCTATATTGTCTGGACGCAGTATTACACGGGATGGAGCGGCAGGCGGCTTATTTCTCACAGCGACGATCATGGGAAAACATGGTCCACTCCCGTTGAATGGACGCAGGACTTTGGTTATTTCGCGACCGTCCGCGTTGGTGCTAAGGGTGTGGTCTTTATTTCGTCCAGCCACATCGATTCGCTCAAGGAGAATCCCTACCACGCGCTCTCTGTCTCGACGGATGGCGGGATGACGTTTACCGATTACCCCATCGCGGAATATCAGGACTACCCGGAAACCTATGGATGGCTCAATGCACTCAAAGGGAATCCGCTTGTGTATGACGATCCCGGATTTCGCGCATTCCCCTACATCACTATGAATGTTGACCCGCAATCGAACAGGGCGTTTGTCGTTTATGGAAGCTTGGATCCCAATGGATATGCCACACAATATACCACGGAATCCGACGACCTTGGAAACACCTGGAGCACCCCACAGCCCATCGAACCGCCGGACTTAGTAGAAGCAGACCGGTTTTTCCCCTGGGTTACGGTCGATGCCCTTACCCACGATGTTTCGGTAGCATTCTACACCTCCGATGCGAGCAATGTGAATGTGAATCTCTCCTGTACACCATTCCACAACCCTTCCCAATTCCAGGCGCTGGGTTCTGATTTGTTCGATCCGAGGAATGTCATACAATCGCTCGGAGCTTCTCCCTTTATCGGCGATTATATCGGAGCGGATGCCTACGATGGGTATTATGCTGTCGCCTGGACCGAAAGCCGCCTACACGATACCAGCGATGGGGATATTTATGCGTATGTTTCGTCCCCGGTTTCTGCCGTAGGTTCCGGAACCCCTCAACCCATAAACTCCGATATTTTCGCTGCCCAGATTTCTCCCAATCCGGTACGCGGAAATTCGGTGTCGCTGACTATTTCTTCCAATCAGGAGCGGACCGCCATTATCCATATTTATGACTTAAACGGCCGAGCAGAAGTCGTTGAGAATTCACACATTACGCCGGGCGATTCAACGCCGTACTCGCTCGATGTTACCTCCCTCCCGGCGGGTGTTTATCGCGTCGTCATCTCCAGCGGTGGCGACCAGCTCACCCGAAATTTGCTGATTCTCCGATAGCTATTCGGCGAGCGCCGGTTCGGGAACTGCCGCAGTGCGTTTTGCCCGGCGCGGTGTAAAGCGTTCTTTTAACTGGAGGAAAAATCGCTCATACGTCCAGTAACTGAGGGAAGCAATCGCAATGGTGCTCCCGGCAATAAAGCAATATTGCAGCGCCGGCCATGCTTTGGAAAACGCAAAAAAGCGGTCCGTAATATTGATCCCAAACGGATGGAAGAGATACATTCCATAGCTGATCGTCCCGATATACCGGATCACGCGATTCGAAAGCAGCGGCACGAGCACATGCTCGCCACGAATCGAGACGGACATAACCGCGAACACCATCGAGAGACAGATATAAAACATCCGGCCTACATGGAGTATCGCGTCGTTCGGGACCGTACAGGCCAGCAACATAATTGCCATGAATAGCGGCGCACTCCACCACTGTCCGAAAATTCGCCAGGCGATGTTGAAGCTCTTTCGATGATGCAACGCATACGCCGCAAGACAGCCCAGACATATCGCTGTTGCAATGCTATTGATGATAATAATTGGCAGGGGAAAGCCCGTAAGGAAAAACGAGTAGCCATCGCGAAGCTTTACGATCTCGTTTGCAGCGATGAGCAGGAGCATCACAATGGCCGGAGTGAACCACCGGCGTGTCAGGGCCACAATCCACGGCCAGAAAAGGTAGAATTGCTCTTCCGTCGCCAGCGACCAAGCCGCCACAAAAATCACCCGCCCATGCGGGTTCGCCGGAGACCAGCCACCGGGGAACACAAACCAATTAGAGGTGTACGTAAGGAAGGACGTCAAATTGGGTAAATAGATGGCCAGTGGTTCACCGCGAAGTTCCCCTGTTGTCAGGCACGCAAGCAGGAAAACCCCAAGCGTAAGGTAGTAGGCGGGAAAGATGCGGAGCGTTCGCCGGATATAGAAGTTTCGAAGTGAGATGCGGCCATATTGGGATTTCTCGCGCAAGAGGATGGTGGTAATCAGGAATCCACTGATGACAAAAAAGAGGTGAACGCCAAGAAACCCCGTCCGCCAAAGCAGGCGCAACAGCGGATCATGGTACCAGATTACCGCCAGAATGCTAATGGCCCGCAATCCATCGAGCGAAGCGAAATACTTCGTGGAAAGATAGCGGGCGTGGTTGGATTCGTTCGGATGCGTTTTGGGCATGATCGAACGTGAAAGGAAAATCCGGAAGTCTTCGGTTCCTTGGGCGGTATCCAACTTTCCATACCCCGTGTGTGTTGCCAGTATGAAATGCTTCCCCGCCCGAGCCGATTCGAACCGATTGCCGCCTATGGCGTCGTCCTTCTCACCCTCGTCATTTTCGTCTTGCAGTTTCGCACGCTTTATACGATGCCGGTCTACGATTCGGTCCGCTGGGGTGGCGACGAAACCTGGCTCATGCGGGAGTTCGGGAACCAGGCGCTTCATGGAGTCATGTCGTATCCGGAATCCTTCGGCGGAGCGAAACGAACGGATGGCGTGCTCGCCGGAAGCATGTGGGTGGACGCCGTAATTTATGGATTGCCGGGAGCGCTCTTTTTCCCCGCTCACGATTACGTTAGTGTAGGCCGCACCGTAACTTCAATTCTTGCACTGGTGCTCCTACTAAGTATTTTCTATATTCTAAGGGAATCAAATGTATCTTCTCTCATCGCAGCACTTGCTACTCTACTACTTGTTGCCTGCCAGGGATTTGTCTGGGCTTCACATTCCGCGCGCTACGATCTTCTGACAGGCCTTGCCTTAATTTGGTTCTGCTATTATCTGGCACATCAAGCAAATCCCTCCAACGTCCGAATGTTCAGCATTGGCATCGTTGGCGCGCTCATGATTTGCTGCTCGCGCCACTTGTTATTGCTTGGGCTGGCGGCTTCGCTCGCGTTCCTGTACGAACAGAAGGTATGGAAACAACCGTCACGGCTATGGTCCTGGTTAGGCGGCTCAGCATTGGGCGCGGTATTTCTTTCCGGCGTGTATTTTTTGGGGGCGCATGAGTTTTCGCTCTTTGGCCGCGGAGGCACCGAGGGTAGCTATACATTTGTCCTGAATCAGATCCCAATCTTCCGCCCCTTTTCGAGGAATGTGCAAGTATCTAATTGGGTCGAACGATTCCATTTATTCGAGCGCGATGCGCCTGGTGTCTTGGTGCTTACAGTGGTTGCGATTATTTTCGGAATTGGTTATCGGCTTTCCAATCGGAGCAACCGTGCGGTATCTAAAAGTCTTTCTCAATCAATGCGGTTTTGGTGGAAGGCAACGATTCTCTGCACGATCGTCTGGCTTCTTGCAGAAGGCAGCCGGCCCTACTACCTTTTCCACATTACACCGCTTCTCGTCTTAGCCGGAATACTTTCGATCGATCAATGGATACGCGAGACAGCGGAGCATGACGTCAGACGAATTATAGGTGTTGCTATTCTTCTCCTTGCAATTGGATTGGATATTGGCAGAGCTGTCCCCAATAATATTCTCGGCGGCAGGATTGCGCAGGACCAACGGCTCGCTATTAATAAGTTCCTAACGGAAGCGAACCGTTCGGAATCTCACAAAGCGCGAATTTTACTGGATGTGGCAGGTCTCGATCGCGCATTGCCAGATACCGCTCGCCAAATACTTACACTCGACATGTTCCAGCCTCCTCACGAAACAGTGGCACTCGTGAATAAGCTGATAACGAACAAAATTGACTATGTCATTCTTCGCTCCAGCCCGGTCAGTTCCCCTTTCGAACCTGGACGGGCATTGTTGCCACATGTGCTGGACTCGATAGGAACCGTTCAAGACCAGATGACCGGCTTCTTCTACGACGATGGCCGAAGCTACGATGCCCCGCTCAGTGAACTCTTCGCTCAGGGATTTGATACACTGAAGCTCTACCGGCTGACGCCTTCGATTGCCGCTAATCGGTAGGTATTTGCCAGTACACGTTCCAGTTCTTCCGGAGTTGTCGCCGGTAATTCGCAGTGATAATCATGGCAAACGTAGGCGGTTGCTTTGCCATCCTTTGGCACGAGCGAGGCTGCAAATGGCCCCACTGCGCTTTCTGCCCGCATTGTTACTGATACAGGAAGAAACCGAGAATTTATTATGCTTTTGAAGGAAGCGATATCCTCCCCTGCCAGTATAATCTGCGTTGGGCTTCTGAGCTTCCAGAATGCGTTCGCCATCATTGCCGGCATAGCAAACGGATAAGGACCAACTCTCGCCGCAAAATAGTCCAGAATTTGCTCACCGCGCGCGTGATAGGTGTTCTCTTCCGTCAGAACGGAGAGCCGGAATAAATTCTGAGCGGAAACGGAGTTCCCACTCGGCTCGGCACCATCGTTTTCGCTCTTCATCCGCAGGATCAAGTCTGGTGCCTCAGGTGCATCGAAATAAGCGTGGTCCTTGGTATCGAAGAGGGTTGTATCTTGTTCGGATTGCAGTTTCCTGGCGCGGTCCAGCCAGATGGAGTCGAACGTCGCTTCGTACAACTCGAGGAACCCTTTGATTAGAAATGCAAAATCGTCCAGATTCGCCGCAAATCGGGCTTCTGCGAGCGAGTGATCGTCAGCATCACGCCAGCGGTGGAAGAGCTGGCCTTGCGGGCGAAGTGTTCGCCAGAGGAACGCTCCGGCACGCTGGGCAGCTTTGGTGAATCGTGGTTCCTCCAATAGATCTCCTGCGCGTGCCATTGCGCCAAGCATGAGACCGTTCCAGGAAGTAAGAACTTTTTCGTCCCTCAGAGGACGCGGGCGGCGGAGCCGGGCGGCAAGCAGTTGGGCTGTTAGGGGCGGCAGGGACAAAACGGACGCGAGGGACTGCTGCGCAATATAGAGGACATTTGTGCCGTGCTCGAAGTTACCTTCACGGGTTACTCCGTAATATTCGGCAAATGCCGGGGCGTCTCCGCCAAGTACTTTTTCTATTTCATAATAAGTCCATAGGTAAAACTTTCCTTCTTCGCCTTCCGAATCTGCATCCTCGGCGCTGAAAAAAGCCCCGTCCGGGTGTGTCATATCGCGCAGGACATATTCCACAATATCCTGGGCAATATCCCGAAAAAAGCTATCCTGTGTAATCTGCCAGGCATCGAGGTAGGCATGAAGAAGCAACGCCTGATCATAGAGCATTTTTTCGAAATGCGAGGCGCGCCAGTAGCGGTCAACGGAATAGCGGTGAAACCCACCGCCAAGCTGATCGTGCATTCCCCCCATCGCCATTTTACGAAGAGTGAAGAGGGCCATATCGCGGGCGCGTTCCTTCCCAAATGCCGCGTAGTAGTTGAGTAGAAAATCGAATTGTACGGGCCGCGGAAATTTCGGCGCGGTTCCAAAACCGCCCTCCGTGCGGTCAAACGCTTGCTCAAAATGGTGGAACGTTCGTTCCACCGCATCGCGCAGGTCTGTCTGCGCTTCGGGCCGCACCGGTGATTTTAGTGCATCCGTAATGTGCTCGCCGGACTCGATCAGCGTGTCCCGTTCCGTTTCCCACAACTCGTGTATGCGCTCGATGAGTTCGAAAAAGCTGGGCCGGCCATGCATGCGAACCGGAGGGAAATAGGTCCCGGCAAAGAACGGCTGAAGCTCCGGCGTGAGAAATAGCGACATCGGCCAGCCGCCGGAACCCACCATCGCTTGCAGTACCGACATATAAACCTGGTCCACGTCCGGCCTCTCCTCGCGATCCACCTTTATGGAGACAAAGTACTGATTCA
>JAKAIL010000204.1 GCA_021825235.1 Bacteroidota bacterium
TAGTAGAAATCGTAGGCACCGTCGTTTGCTTCGAGGTGATGTGCCCATCCTTCATCTCCACGTTGCCGCCGAAATAGGCAGCGAGGTTGGTGGAGGAAGCGGTGTTGTAATTAATGGCCGCCACCGCGACGTTCATCCCCGAGAGTTTTCCAGACAGATCCCCACCCGTGATCGCGCTGTTGCCTTCCTGCCAGCCTTCGTTTATCGACCCGCCGACCTGACCCACCAGCCCGATGTTGGTCGTACCCTTCTGGCCAAAGAAATAGCCTCCGGTACTAATAGGACTCGCCGTCGTTCCACCATAGGGCTGTGTCGCGCCTTCGACGCCAATCATGTTATAGTTGGAGGTACCCGTAGCGCCCGCGAAGCCTACCGACCCGGCAACCTTGCCGGTCAATCCCGCAGCGGCGCTGGAACCATAGCCATAGGCTAACGCGCCGACCGCTCCTGCCGCGGCTGTCCCGCCATCGTTGGCGGTGTTCCACGCATGTGAAAACGAGCCAATGACCTCCGAGTTATCGCTCTTCGAGTATGCTTCCGCATACATCGCCACCGGGGCAGCAATGGACCCGCTGTGGGCAACTGGGTAATTATCATAGAGACGAAATTCTCCAGCAGCCGGCTGGGCGTTTGTGGTCCCATCAATTGCCGACCGAATGTCGTCAACAGCGGTTAACACGCCCGTCGCTTGCGATGCGCTCTTATCCGTCTTATTTCCGTAGAAGTATCCGGCGAATTGATTGTCGGCATCCGTGATGTTGTACCCGACGACTGCCGCACCTCCACCCTCGAAATCACTGCTGGTATTTGCCCATGCCGATTGGCCGGTAATGGGCACGGTGAAACTGGACGTATTCGCCAAGCCAACCACGCCCAACGTGGCGTTGCTCGAGGCACTGCCGCCGCCGGTTGCACCGCCCGAGATCGCCGTGACCGAGCCGCCAGTCGTGGCCACGCCCGCCGTTACGGTAAGACCCGTCGCCGAGACGTTCGTGCCGGATGAGGTGGAGTTGATAACCGCGCCAGCCGTCGTCGTGCCCGGCGATGCGGCATAGGATACGTTGAACAAGTCCGTCCCACCCGATGTGAGGGAGCTGTTCGAGCCACTATACATAACGGTGTTCGAACTTGCGTTGGTGGTGGTAAGAATGGTCCCATCGTTATCTGGAAGCGTGAAGGTGCGTGTGGCGGTTGGCCCATTGAAGATAACCGCGCCCCCACCGGTCGTAAGCGCAAAGGTTGCGTTGCCGGCACCGGGATCGGGCAGACTAAACGAGTGCCCGGCCGAGAGCGAGGAGGCAATCAATTTGGCAAAATCGCCCGAGCCATTATCGATGTAAAGCGCAGTCTCTCGGACCTGAGCATTCGAGTATGAAGTTAGAAACAGCAAACACAGCCCGGCGAGCATCGCTGGGTAAGAACGGTTCAATTTTGTTGTCATTGGCGATTCGAACAAACGCGAATAGCCCGACTGGCAGAGAGTTACGGACCTTACGGATTAAAGTTTTCTAAACGGAAAAAGCAGAGATCGTAAAAAACCTAAGGAAAATCCGTACCATTGCGGAAAATCCGTCAAATTTGTAGAAAAAAGAGAAGAGGGTGCATAGAATCCTTGAAGTGCGCGTAAGATTTTTACGGCAAACGTTCTTTGCTGTTAAGATTATTTACAGAACCACCACCCAACTTTTGCGCTTGCTTCTCAGAACTCTATAGCAAGCCTCGGGCACAAAAAAGCGGCCCACGAGATACCGGAAGCCGCTAAACATTATGAACTTACGTGAAAAAGGATCACATTTCCATCTCGCGGAAGCGGTATTCCAGCTTATCGTGGAAGAATTCGCTCAGGGCTTCGAGCGTGGGTTTGCCAAGCTTGTCGATTTCGAGCGAAATCTTGAGCTGGTCGAAGTTCGGGGCCTCGAATTCCTCGTCCTCATCGAGTTCCACCGGGACCAGCGTGGAAACCCGGGCATTGTACTCGGTCTTGATTTCGTCGTTAATTTGGCGGGCACGCCGGGCGGTTATCGCCACGGACTGATAGAGGGATTGCCCTTTTTTCGCCATCTGGTCGAGATCGAGCGGGGTAATGCTCTGATGGAGTTTATCGGATTCTTTGCTGGATTTTGCTGGCATAATGGCTTTCTATATAATCGAGTCCGGCTTATTTCGGCGGGGTTCCAACGCAGGAGCCGCCGTTCCAGTTTCAGCCAAAAATGATTCTCTCGACATCCTTCACAGCCCGCTCCAAATCATCATTTACGACGATGCGATCGTATTCCTTCGCCATCGCCATTTCCATTTGGGCGCGTTCCAGGCGGCGGCGAATCGTCTCGTCCGATTCGGACATTCGGGAACGCAGCCGCTGTTCCAGCGTCGGCAGGTCCGGCGGAGCGATAAATATCAGAAGAGATTCTTGCGGGAATTTTCGCCGAATGGAGAGGCCTCCTTTCACATCGATATCGAACAAAAGCCGCTTGCCCATTTGCCGGGCGCGCTCTACCTCGCTTTTGGGCGTACCGTAAAAATTGCCGAAAATCGCCTCATATTCGATGAGAGCGCCCTCATCGATCAGTTCCTGGAACTTCTCGCGGCTCAGGAAATAGTAGTCGATGGCGTCCCGCTCGCCGGACCGCATGGGGCGCGTGGTGGCCGAAACGCTGAACATGACTTCCGCCGGATGCCGGGCCAGGATTTCCCGCGCGATGGTGGTTTTTCCGGCGCCGCTGGGGGCGGAAAGTACTATTAATTGGGGCAAGGATGAATTTGGAATAGAGTTTCGAAATGAAATTCCTAAACCCAAAATCCGGTCCCAACATTCATTTTCCAGTCGGAGAAATCTACGGAGTTTTAAAGTGTTCCACGTGGAACATATATTCGAAAATTGACCGCATTAACGACATCATAGTTTTCTTCCACATTGCCGTGTGGATATGTTTTTGGCCGGTAAGTCCTTGCGACTGCGAAACTTAGCACAATAATATTGCGAATTATGTCTTTTTATACACATACTGGAACAAATTTCAGCAATATTTGTTCAAAATATTAATGAATTCCTGCCCTCAACATTCATTTTCGAATTGGCAATAGCTAATACTGAAAATCCATCCAATCAGCGTAATCCAGAGCCTGCCCTGAGCTTGCCGAAGGGTTCTGGGTCAGTGCTGCACTGAAATTTTCACCGCCCGGCCCATGATGGAATTCTGGATGTGGGCGTAGTAAGTGCCGCTGGGAAGTTTCTTACAATCCAGGGTGAGGCATAGGCCGCACTCCGCATCCGGGGTAGCGTTATAGAGTGTGGCAACCACATCGCCGTTTTCGTTCACCACTTCTACCACCGCCGGAACATCCGCCGGCAAATCCGCTACGCAAATGCGCGTGTAGTTCCCAGCGGGATTCGGGTGGACGGTTACCTCGAGGCCCGAATCTGCGGGAATCAATCCACCCGTGGAACGTTTTTGCGCGCCGCTATCCGAGGACAAGGTGTCGATCAAACCCAGAATTCCGCTATACTCATGCTGGATTAGCACGGCGCGAGCCGAGTCCGCAGCGGCTGTTTGTGTATCTGGTATCGAGAGTCGCTCGATGCTCAGGAGCGCGAATACGGAATCATTATATTGATGGTAATTTTGCAAAACCGTGTCATAGCAGGCCAGTGCGAGATTATTGGCATTCATTTTCTCTTCAATATTGCCTTTCAGCATCCAGACCGCACTCTTAAGTTCGGGCGCGGCCAGTGGGTCCGCGACGAGTTGCGCATAGGCACTGTTGACGAGCGGGAGATATGTAGCGGACGAGTCCGTTAGTGAGGCGGCCCAGAGCGCATCGCGCGCCTTCCAGGACCGCGTCAGTGAGTCAAGCGTATCCGATAACATCATGTTCATAGCATTTACGCACGCGGCTGTGAGTTCCGTGCTGGAAGGATCCATCCCAAACCAATCGGCGGTCGCGGGGTAGGGATCATACGCCGCAGTGCAACAACCCGGATGGCTACACACCGCGGGCGGATCGTCGTCCAAGCGATTGCCACAATAGAACGGAGCGTCCGCAGAGTCATTGAGGGGAGTTGGAGGAAATGGCGCGCAATTGACGTGGTAAACCGTTGACCCAGGCTGCCAGCTGTTCGATTCAACATCGATCGGATATGGCATTAAATCAAAATTTATGATGTGATAAGAAGTTGGATGCGCGGCAGGTACCGTAAAGGAATTTCTTCCACAGGAGACAAAAAGCCCTCCGTTGTATTTGCGTGCCATATCCGCGGCATTCACCGCTGGCGTACCCGGGGGTGCCCACAGATGGTTCCGGCCATATTGGTACCCGTTCGCATCGCGAAGGATGACGTTGTTCCCAAAGCCCGTCGAATAGACACCATACGGATTGCAATTGTCAAACGTATTTTCGCGCAACGCATAGTTCCCACTCGATGCGGAAAGCGAACCGACGTTGACGGGGTTTGTAAATGTGTTGTTGAATTCCGCACCCCAGATATCCTCCGTAGCGGCAATCCCAAGCGAGCAGTTCTGGAAACCATTGGAACAATAATACGCCGCCGTAAAGAGGTCCTGAATTCCTATCTGGACGGGCGCGGCGTTGGAACCCGCGGGGAGCTTAGGATCGAAACCGAAGGAATTCGGAACTGGGTTCCCGGCAACATCGGACCCGTAATAGGCTCGGGTGTCGCTCGACGTTCGAATGCCTACAAATAAGTTCATAAATGCGGAACCCGTGACATGCAAGGAGGAAAGCCCGGCATCGTTCAATCCCACAAACCGATGCCATGGTGCTTTTGGGTCGTCATCGCTGAAGCGGCAATTAATAATCGACGCGGTTGCGATCGAAGGGTTCCATACGGTGGGGCCACCGCCGCCGAGGTCCAGCAGCCAGTCGCCGTCATTATAGCTAAATAAATTTGAATTTGCAGAGAAATTATCGTTAACGATATCATCCTTCGGGACGGTAATAACATCGAGGAAAACATCGCTGTCATCTCCGTTTTGAAAGGTGAAGTGGCTATTGCCGGGATTCAAAGGATCTCCGTAGCAATATATGTCCGCAAGCTGATCGACCACGCCACATGGGGAAACGCCAGCCGTGATCATGACACGTCCGCCTGGGCTGGACGTACCGGCAAAATTGAAGTTGCCGAAGCAATAGTTGGTAAGCGGTTGGTAATTTTGGTCCTGCTGCACTTTGAGTGTCAGTCGCCCTCCAGGCTGGCAGGTTATCGTGCCGCCTTCGTCAACATAAAATTGGTTAAGTTGCAAATCCGCACCCTGATCGATAACCAGCAGACCACCCGACTTGATGTGCACCTCGCATAGTATCTGCGCCGGCAACAAACCTGCAATCTCCAGCGTTGCACCATTATCTACTAATACCTGGTGTGCGGCCGAAACGATTTTGGAACTTGCTCCCATCGTAACGTGACCGCTCTGAATCTCGAAATCATTGTTTCCTTCCATATCGATTTCGCCGCCCGGCTGGATGGTGAGATTGCCGCCATTTACGACAAAGTTGCCGTAGTTTTGGAGTTGCACGTCGCCGTAAATTTCTGATGTTTGGCCAGCATCGACTTCGATTTTCGCATAGCCGTCGTCATGCGATCCGTAGATGATGAGGTCGTCGAATTTCGCAGTCGTGCCGGTAATTTCGACGTCCTGCAAATAGCCAGTTTCGAGGATTTTACCGTTGCTGGTCGTCGTGATCTCATTTGCGGCTACATCATCGCCGATAAGGTTCCCATCAATGGCGAGAATATCATAATCGCCATTGTTAGGCTTATCGCCAACAGTGAGGACTGTGGCAGCGCCATTGGAACTATTAATCATCGTTTGGCCCTGGTTGTAATAGGGCCATGCCGGAGTTTGATTGGGAATGATATTACCACCGCCCTGCCACACACCGCCAACTTGAATGTAATCATACCAATGATACGTCGCGTTCTTCCATGCGCCGAAGTGCATGAGGTATTGGCCGCTCTCATTCTGCCAGGTGTCACCTGAAAATAAGTTATTGTTAGAAGTTGAATAAGAGTAGTTGCCGATAAACGGGATGGCATTTGCGACAGCACGAAAGGCATTGACTTTTCCAAATCCCATTCGTTGCTCCCAACTTCGGTGGAGCGGGTCATTTGTCTCCAAGGTATAATCGAAAGTTGAAGGCGCCGGAAGACCGGGACTAATATCGTCGACGTCAGGGAGTTTGTCCGCTGTAAACGTTAGGATATCGTACGCCGTCTGTTGCACCAAGCGCCCAGTCTGTCCCAGCTTCTTTTGGACGGAAAGCATCAGTCCTACCACTCCAGCCGTCAATGGCGCCGACAGCGATGTGCCGGATATATTGGGGTTATATAGCGCATCGGAGCCGCCGGCCACGACCATCACCGAATGAGAGGGAGCGACAACGTCAATGTGGGCTTGTTCTTTAGCGGCTATCCGAGTGGCCGCGACTGAATTGGTGTTGAATTTGTCCGTGCCCGCGCTGTAGTTAAAATCGCCCTCGAACCGTTCTTTTCCCGTGTAGTGTGGAGTATCCTGCACCACACCGGGCACGTCCCACTCCTGGCACTCGGCGTTCAACAGTTCCCCATCCTCCAGCGCGCCAACGGCGATGATCTTAACGTCCTTCGAACCGTCTGTTGGATCGTTCGGATCGGAGAAAACATACGCGGAAGGGAAAGCAGGCCCAGGATCGGGATAATCCTCACGATTGTTGCCAGCCGCCGCAACTTGGACAACTCCCTTGTCAACCAGTTGACCATAAATCGCCCCCGTTGTGAGGTGGTAACTATAGTTATAAATATCGGGCAGAGTTATTCCGTTTCCGGCTTGGCTGTCCACATCAACCTTTAGGAGGTAGTCGAGATCTGTCTGCCCGTTAACTGTGTTGTAGTAGTCAAGAGCAATTCCCGAGCACCCGGGTGCCGCGCCTACAAACCCTCCGCTTGGAGGCGTGCCTAAATTGTCATTGTTGGCGAGGCCGATGGATAGAGGGAGACAGTCCGCGCCGTGATCGGCGTCCAGGCGGAACGTCAATTTGACAGCACCATCACCATAGTATTGCGGATCGCCCGAAGCAGCACTGGGGTCTAGGAGCATCCAATTGCCATCAGGCGTCGCTGGTGTGCGATAAACGATGTCGGGGTGTGGAGCGCCTTCTGCATTTCCAGCCCACCAGTCGTGATCGCCTATCACTATGTTGCTTTTTCCAATCGTAATTTCCCACGCCATGGGACAGTGAATGCTGTAAATGGCCCATCCCCATCCTAGTGGATGCCAGTGAGGCCCGTAGTAGTCGCTGGCACCGGGTGAAATCTCCGAGGCATGCAACCCCGGAACCAAGGACCGGTCATTGGGCATCGCGTCTGCCCATGCAGGGTAGCTTCCGAATGCAGCACCTAGCCCATTGGTGGTATCCATGTCCGGGAACTTTGCAAAATCCGCGAGTACGGAGTCAACGCAGACATAGGTATC
>JAKAIL010000205.1 GCA_021825235.1 Bacteroidota bacterium
AGATTCTCAATACCTCCGAGGTTCCACCATTCGAAGTTAAAGAAGATACAAATGCGAATGAAGACCTTCGCCTAAAATACCGCTATCTCGATCTTCGCCGACCAAGCTTGCAGAAGAATTTAGCCCTTCGGCATCAAGTCGTCAAGAGCATTCGCGATTATTTCGATGAGCGCGGTTTCTACGAAATCGAAACGCCGATCCTGATGAAGGCCACGCCGGAAGGCGCGCGTGATTTTCTGGTTCCCAGCCGGCTGCATCCGGGATCGTTTTACGCGCTTCCACAATCGCCACAGCTTTATAAGCAGGTGCTGATGATCTCCGGCTTCGACCGGTATTTCCAGATCGCTCGCTGCTTCCGCGATGAGGATTTGCGTGCCGACCGCCAGCCGGAATTCACCCAGCTCGATGTGGAAATGAGCTTCCCGGACGAGGAGAGGGTCTATAACGTGATGGAAAACTGCCTCGTCCGCGTGTGGAAGGACATTGGACTGGACCTTCCCACACCGTTCGTGCAATTAAGTTACCACGAGGCCATGAGCCGCTTCGGCAGCGATAAGCCGGATTTGCGCTATGGTCTCGAAATTCAGACGCTGACCGAGATGCTGCGTGGTAAGACGGAATTCAAGGTCTTTAACGATGTGCTGGAGAAGCGCCTCGGCGTGATCGGCGCAGTCGTCGCACTGGGCGGCGGCGCGTGGTCGCGTAAGCAATTAGACACGCTCACCGAACTCGCCAAAGTCTATGGCGCAGGGGGGCTTGTGTGGATTAAAGTTACCGGCGGCACGTTCGATTCGAGCGCAAAGAAGTTTCTTTCAGAGGACGTGCTTCGGAACATCGCTGCGGTTTGTGGTGCCAAAGATGGTGATCTGATTCTTATCGCTTCCCACGCCAAAGGCGAGCGTGCTTATACCATTTTAGGCGCGCTGCGCACAGAGCTTGCAAAACGCTTGGAACTCCTCAAAGGAAAGGAATGGCAATTCGCTCCGGCATGGATCACAAACTTTCCGCTCTTTGAAGAAGACGAAGCGGCTGGGACCTTTACGTTCAAGCACCATCCATTTACTTCACCGGACCCAAGGGATTGGGCCTCGCTGGCCGATGGCTCAACGAACCGCGCGGAGAACATGCGGCACGCTCGCGCACGGGCGTATGACATCGTCATCAATGGCTACGAACTCGGCTCCGGCTCCATCCGCATTCACAACCGGAAGATGCAGGAGGAAGTGTTCGATTTGCTGGGACTGACAAAATCAGAACAAGTCGAGAAGTTTGGCTTTATTCTCGAAGCGTTCCAGTACGGCGCGCCGCCGCACGGAGGGATGGCATTAGGCATTGACCGAATCGTTATGCTCGCGTGTGGCACGGAAAACATCCGCGACGTTATCGCCTTTCCAAAGACGACGAGCATGCAAAGCCTGATGGACGGCTCTCCTTCCCCAGTCGAAGATCGCCAGCTACGCGAACTTAAAATTACGGTAGCCGTTACTGAGGAAAAGAAAGCTGCACTTTAGATATTAGCTCGCTTGTTAACTCGTGGCGTGAAGTCACTTTTCGTTATACTTCTTCTATTGGTCGCCTCGTCTGCCTTCGCCCAATCGGGTGCGGGAGCGCAGGACACGTCCGGCAACGAGAACCTGCGTCCACGCTGGGATTCCTATATCGTCGGCGTCTATCCGTCGCCCGCCCACGTGGGCCAGCAAATCACCGTGCAGACGTATAATCACAATCCTGCCGAACTTTCGGTGAAGGTCTATGATGGAATCGGGCGAATGATGCTGGAACTGCTGCCGAAGCAGCAGTTGCCGGGCGGCTTGCAGACGTTCACCATTCCGGCAAGTAATCTTTCGTCCGGCTCGTATGTGGTCAAGCTCGTAACCTATACGGCTTCCGGAGCCATTGACATCGTGGACGAGACACACTTCCTCATAGTTCATTGATGCACTCCAAACGGACCCCATCCTACACATTTTGCGCCGTGCTGCTCCTTTGGAGCCATTTTGCGCACGCGCAAATCGATACATTGACGCACATGGAGGACTCGCGTGGGAAGGAATTCTGGCTGGCCTTTCCGCAAAATGCCGTCATTGAAGACAATCGGAAATTAACCCTCAAGCTGTTTATTACCAGCGATCACGATACGAAGGGAGTGGTTTCCGTCCCGGGACTTTCGGAAACAATTCCGTTCCATTTTAAGGCAAGCGATATCGATACGGTTGACATCGATACGATCGTGGAACTCCGCACCAGCGAACTCGTGCAGCAGCTCGGCGTTCACGTCGTTGCGGACCATGACTGTGCGGTCTTTGGCCTTTCGCACCGCCCGGCGAGTACGGATTCCTATCTCGCCTATCCCGTGAAGGTGCTCGGAACGACCTATCGAGCGGTCGGCTATTATCCGCTCCAGAACGGGCCGGAAAGTTTTACCTCCGAATTCGCCATTGTGGCAACCCAGGACCACACGGTCGTTACCATTTCGCTCAAGGCCGATACGCGCGGCGGGCACCGCGCCGGGGAAACGTTTTCCGTCATTCTCAATACGGGCGATACCTATCTGGTGCAGGGAACCTCTGCGCTGAATCGCCCCAGCGATTTAACCGGAACGCTCGTCACGGCAACGGCGCCGATTGGTTTTTTCATTGGTCATACCTGCGCGGAAGTCCCGCCGGGCGTAACGTTTTGCGATCAATTACTCGAAATGGAACCGCCGATTCCAAGCTGGGGCCGCCAGTTTTATGTCGGGCGTTTCCAAAGCAAGCAACAGTATGTTATCCGCGTCATTGCCAGCAAAGATAATACGGACGTCTTCGTCAACAACGCGCATGTGGCCAGGCTTGCGGCCGGGCAATTCTACGAGGACAACCACATGATTGATAATTCGCTCATCACGGCATCGCAACCGGTGCTGGTCGCGGAGTATGCGCAAAGTTCCAGCGCCGATTCCATTAAAGTGGGCGATCCCTTCATGCTGCTTATCACACCAACCGAGCAGTTTGTGAAGTATTACCGGTTCGCGACTCCGATCTCGGGGGATTGGTATCACTATATCAACTTAGTCGTTCCGCTGGATGCGGAAGCATCGCTCCGCGTGGATGGCCGGCCCGTACCCATGCGGTATTTTCATACGATTGGGATTTCGAAGTTCGGCATCGCCCAATACGAAATTCAGTATGGCGCACACTCGGCCTCGTGCGATAAGCCCTTTGGGCTTTATTCTTATGGCTTTGGCGTGCGCGGCGACAATTACGATTCCTATGGGAACGATG
This sequence comes from Bacteroidota bacterium, assembly GCA_021825235.1. Taxonomy (GTDB): domain Bacteria; phylum Bacteroidota; class Ignavibacteria; order Palsa-1295; family Palsa-1295; genus PALSA-1295. The sequence continues at coordinate 3,264 of JAKAIL010000205.1, forward strand.
GCGGCCAGTTAGTGAAGACCGTTCCGCTGGTCCAGGATACGACCCCACCGGAACTGGACCTGATTTCCTCGAACGGGAACGAATCGCTGGGACTCATTGCGCGCGATGACCGTTTATTCGATGAAGGCCTGGCCTCGATCGTCATCAACGATAGCGATAATTTCGAGTCGCCGCTCGAAATACCGAATTTCGACGTTGGAACGCCGGAAGTTCCTTTGCTCTTCCACGTCTTAGATACCAGTTCCTGCGGGTTTATGAGCATGCGGCTCGGGGATGCGGCCGGGAATGTTTCCTATTGGGTCATTTGCCGTACCCGGACTCCCAACGGATGGGTTTATACGCTCACGAACAGCCGCGTCAATATCTGCCCCAGTTGCCGGCAGACGACCGTGCAGTTTATCACCACGCCCTCGCTTACGATGTCTGACGTGACGTTCAACACGCCGAAATATCTTATGGGGCCGGGACCGTTCGACCAGTTCTCCACTCGGCTCAGCGGTGGGTTCCAGGGACTCTATATCTTCCCCTTTAACAAGACGCTCCAGATCGCCGGCGGAATTGGGTTCTCGAATTTCAGCGGTGCCGCCGTAGCAACGCACACCAGCTTCGTTCCGGATTCGATTCTTTATGGCGACACTGCCGGTTCACGGCTTTCCAAGCTGATCGAAAATTACACCGCGGAAGCTTCGCTAAGCTATCTTACCTTAAACGGCGGAGTCTATTACTATCCGGTGCCGGATTACTTCTACATTTATGCGGGCCTTGCCGCCGGATTTCTTATCCAGAATAGTTACATCGAAACGCGCGATATTCTCTTCCCGACCACGCTTACGGATTCCACCGGCCGCTCCACGGGCGCCCGCTCACTTACTGTGGCGTCCGGTTCGTTTCCAAGTCCGACTACGTTTCACATCGCGCTGGAGCTTTCGCCGGGCTTCGAATTCAAGCTTAGCCAGAACATTGCGCTGCTTGCCGGGGCGTATATGAATCTCCCCTTCTTCGACGCCGTGACCGATTTGAACTGGCATCTTACCTCCTTCGGAATCCGAATCGGAATGCAATACCGGCGGTAAGGCCCGGGATCCGTGGTCCCGGACCGAAGTCCGGTGTCCGTTTGTCCGGTTCACGAGGAACTCGTTTGAGTTTCCCGGACATTCAGAGAGCGTTATCCACCGTCTTGTCATTCAAATCATTCTTGCAAGCTATGAAACGAATTTCCCTTGTGCTTCCGGTGCTTATTGGGGGCATTTTCAGTTTATCTTCCTGTAACCAGAGTTCCAGCCCGAATAACGGCGGCGGGGCCGTTAACTCCGGGCTGACAGCCACGGTGAATGGCACGGCCTGGACACCGACCAGCACCGGGCCTGGCGATGAATACGTTGGCAGCGACACCGTCATTGATTTTTCGGGCGCCAACGATTCGACCTATCTCGATATCCGGATTCAAAAATATCTCCCGTTCGGTGACACCGGCACGTACTCCTTCACGGACCCGTATGGGAATCCGAGCGATACGGCAGGCGGTACGTATTCGCTTCACAGTGTTTTTTATGAGCCGATCCCGAATTCCGGGACGATCCATTTGACTGTTTGGACCGCGTCTCATATTACGGCTACGTTCCAATTCAAAGCTAAAGATCCCAAGGGCGATTCCGTCGTTATTACGAACGGTGCGCTCGATATGGACTATTGATTTTCACTTTTTCCTCAAAAACCATGAAACGAATTCCTTCTGCACTGTTTCTTTTTCTTTCCGGCCTTCTCATTTTTACATCCTGCAAGCACAGCACCAGCCCCAACGGCGGCGGTGGAGGCTTCTCCACCGTTATCACGGCAACTGTCAATGGCAGAACATGGGGTGGTATTATTCCCGGCAGCGGCACCCAGAGTGGATATCTCGATGCCTTTGCCGGCGACAGCAACTCGACGATTACAATATACTATACCCAGTCCGATACTGGAACGTTTACAGTCAATGGCAATACCGGCAGCGGACTCTTTATGACGTATGATACCGGCGCCGGCGTACACAGCAATATGTATATCTCGTATGCAAATTCCGGTTCCTTGCATTTTACGACGAACACCACTTCCAAGTTAGCTGGTACTTTCAACTTTAAAGCGATTAACCAGAATAGTCCCTTCGACACGGCTGTCATCACTAACGGGACCTTTAATATGCCTCGGTAATTGATCTCAAGTTACTCCACGCTTCGGATATCCTCGAGTTCCTGCTGGCACCTCCGGAGCCGGGAAGAATCCGCCGCTAATTTTTGCGGCCAGTCCTTCAGGTTATCGCCCGTCCGGAGCGAGCGGAGCATGGTCTCGAAATAAAGCCGCTCGGTGCCGCCGCCGGGTTTCGGGACATCGCGGGTCTGGTACGTAATTTTGAGGTCGTCCTTGGCATGATCGGCAAGGAACAGATCGGCCTCGGGCTGCGTGAGCACCACGTCCATCTCCATTTGGTCGGAGGCATCACGGAAAAAGAACCGGTCCGGATGCTGCTTATCGAACATGACGAACGTGCCCTGGGTGGTTACCGTGGTCACAAGCTGGCCGGGAAGAGTGTCGGTTGAATGCTGCTGAACTCCCCAAAAGGATGCAAGTATCAGTGACGGAATGAGAATCATAGGCGGCTATAAAGATCTTTATGCAACAAAAGTGCTGCTACAATAATCTGCGGTTTTAGGGATTGAAAATTGCCCTTGTGCTGCGACAAATTTTTTCGTAAGTTTGGGTCATGAAGTATCTATTAATTCTGATGGCGACCACATCATTCGCGGTCGATTGTTTGGGCCAGCATCACTACACCTACTACGGTGCATTTTCGCCTCAGCAAAGTCCCTTTTTTCGCGCTCCGATCGGCACTCAGATATCGCTTAAAACCCGGATCCAATGGGCTCCAGATCTCAACCCCGGGCCAGACTTCTATCCTTGGTTCAGCTATGATTCCGCTGTTATCGAAATTCGTTCGATCACGATAGAGTATGAGAATGCCGGGAATGGTGCAGAAGACTTGGATATTGTCGTTAAATCTGACACCCCGCTTTGCTTTGTTGAGCCGACCGGGATTTTCGCGATGGGTCTTCAATATCAACCTTTCACTTTTTATCTAATTCAGGGGGCATTCTACGATCCTAAGGTTGTCGGAAAAATTATTGGTCCGGCCTCTTGCAATTTCGGAAACGTAAGAATCGACTCTTTAGCTAAAAAGAATATTGCCCTTCTCAATGATTCTCTCGGTCAATATCGCCAAGTCAAAACGCTTTCCGTGGATTCTCCATTTATTCTCGATGATACGATCGAGATGATGTACTTCTGCGAAAACAATAGTGCCCCTAATTGCTATTTCCATCCCTCTCATGCCGGTCACTACGTTGACACCGCAAAGCTCCTTGATGAACTGACAAAGGACACACTCTCCGTTGTCCTCATCGGTGATGCCTACGATGCTGGCGTTAGCGAAGCTGCCACTCCGCTGCTAAAGCTCTATCCCAATCCATGCGATCGGGAACTTCGAGTTGAACCACGTGATAATGGGCCTACACTGGTTGAAATCTACAACCTGTTCGGTGAGCGTATCTATACGTCCACGATTCGTGGCGATGACGAAACCATTGACTGTTCACAACTCCCTGCCGGGACCTACTTCGCTTCCATTCGCAGCCGAAGCCGCGCCTGGAATCGTAAGCTGATTGTGATGCATTAGGAGAACAAATTCCGTGACCAATTCGCGGCTCAGCGCGCAGAGTCTGCCCTGAACTTGTCGAAGAGGTCGGGGTATTCGGCGCATTCGGTTCCCATTCGCTCCGTAGGAGCATAGTCGCTCAAGCCACCGGTTTCAACTGGGGGTTGGCGTTGAAGGTTTAATTCCCTTAGCCCCAGCGGGGCGAAATTGCGCGCCGCGCGGAACTATCGCCCGCAAGCAACTGCGCCGCTCTGGTCCGCCCGATGCCCGCCGAGGGAGCCTATCACTATCGCCCGTTCAAAAGATGGCAAATGCAAAGTCCCGGAGGGACGAAGTACCCGTAGCCCAGGGTGGAGCGAAGCGGAACCCTGGGATGGCGATGCGATTAAATTCCCACAGCCCTGAAAGGGCGCAGTACTCCGTCCTTACAGGACTCCAATAATTAACTTCCCACACGAACCCAACATTCCGTTTCACTCCAT
>JAKAIL010000009.1 GCA_021825235.1 Bacteroidota bacterium
ATAACGGTTTTCGAGACCGCCGCATTCGACCACTCTGCCACCTCTCCGGAGGGATGATCGCTCATCGGATGAGCAATCATCCAGGATGATCACTCATCCGCGCGTTTCAAATGCGGGCACCACAACTTCGGCGCACTCGCTCACGTTCCGCGTTATGGGTGCCCTTCAGCCAAAAATTCGAGTCCGCGCCGGACGGTTTCGAGCAGCATTTCCTTCCGATAGGTGCGCCGGTAGGTAAGATTATCGATAATCCGGCTCTTTTTGAGGAGTGCCGAAGCTATGGTTTGCGGATCATCGGTCGTCACTGCGCGCAAAATGGCTGGGGCTGGTCCAATGCCGCTTGCAGCGACCGTTACTCCGTCTGCCGTTTGTCGGATTGCAACTGTAAGGTTTGTGAAATCAATGCTTGCGCGCTCGCGGTGCTTTTGGAAGAACACTCGTGCTTCGCGTTCCTCGGCAGGTTCCGGAATAACAATTCGCGTGAGAATCGTTTGCTTGGAAATAGTGAGAGAGTTTAATCCATCTCCGGAATAGAGCGATTCGATGGGCAGAAGATCGAGCGCGCCATCGCTAAGCACTTCCACCTGCGCATCGAGTGCAAGGAGGACCGGAGCGAGATCGGAAATAAAGACGGAATAGCAATGCTTCGCGCTGCCGGTAGCTACACAAACATTAGAACCGCATTTCAGACAGCCGCCGGCTGCCGCCTGCCAAAATTCCGACTGGTCATAGTAAATGCACCGGTTCTCGCACAACAGATTTCCCGCCACCGTTGCGGAATTGCGAATCGGTGGCGAGGCAATCGATAGTGCCGCTTCCACGAGTACAGGAAACATCCCTTCAACGATTCGATTGGTTGCGAGTTCTGCAAGCGTCGTCGTGGCACCGATGGAAACCACTCCGCCTTCAGCGGTAATGCCGTGAAGTTCCGGGATTTGTGAAAGATCGATGAGATCCGGCGAAGCGTCCAGGCCGAGCGAGCGTCGCACAATGAGGTCTGTGCCGCCGGAGACGAACTTAACGCCACCGCCGGCAGCAAGGGTCTCGGCTTCCACAAGCGTTTGCGGAATGGAAAAACTCATGCGGTAACTGATTTCTTTTTCGTGAGCGATGTAACTTTGCGCGCGCCGTCATCTGGTTGGCTTTCCATAGCCATCAGCAAGTATTCGGAGGTGATGGGAAGCCGTGTCATGCGAATTCCGACGGCATCATACACCGCGTTTGCAATAGCCGGAATGACCGGGTGCAACGCGCCTTCGCCGCATTCCTTCGCGCCAAACGGGCCTTCCGGATCGATGGACTCGATAATGCTGGTGCTGAAGTTCGGAATGTCCACGGCGGTCGGAATCCGATAATCCAGTAAGTTCCCATTGAGGAGCAGGCCATCGTAAAATTCCATAGCTTCGCTCACGGCTTGTCCCATGCCCATGTGCCAGGAGCCTTCGAGCTGTCCCTCAACGGCAAGGGGATTGAGCGCGCGTCCCGCATCGTGCGCGCCCCAGAGATCGAGTACACGGAGCGCGCCGGTCCTGGGATTTATCTCGACCTCCGCGACCAAAGCGCCGAAACTATAGGTGGGACTCAGTCCCGCTCCGGCCCCTTTGAAATCGCCGCCCAGCTTCGGTGAGATATACCATCCGCTGGTTGCCAGCGCGCCACGGTGCGCGGTCGCGATTGCAATGGCTTCGTCCCACGATAAATCTACTTTGTTATCGTCGCTCCGGACGCGGTTGTTCTTGATCCGGATGTAGGAACTCGGCACAGCCATCTTTTGCGCAACCGCTTCCGCCATCGTATCGCGCATTTTGCGAGCGGCATTCCGCGCGGCGTTTCCAGCCATGAAGGTAACGCGGCTCGAATAGCTGCCGAGGTCCACCGGCGTAAACCGAGTATCGGCAGCGTGGACGAAGGTCTTTTCGAGTGACACCCCGAGTTCTTCCGCCACGACCAGTGCCAGCATCATATCGGAACCCTGGCCGATGTCGCTTGCGCCGGAATAGATCACCACCCGGCCATCGAAATCTACTTTGAGATGCACGACCGACTGCGGGAGATCGTTCCAAATAATGGGCAGCGCGCTTCCGCTGATGTAGAAGCTGCAGGCCACTCCAATGCCCCGGCCAAAGGGAAGTTTCCCGTGCTTATGCTTCCAGCCAGATTTATCACGCACCGTTTCAATCGCTTCGCGAAGCCCGTTACTGGTGATTCGGAATTGGCCTAACGTGTACGTATTGGACGGCAGTAAATTCCGGAGACGAAGGCCAATGGGATCGATTCCCGCTTGGTGAGCGAGATCGTCTATTACGACTTCCATCGCGAAGCGCGGATTCACCCCGCCATGACCACGCATCGCACCGCAGGGCGGCTTGTTCGTGTACACACGGCGGGAACGGAAGCTGTAGTCGTTCAGATCGTATGGAGCCTGGAGCAATACGCCACTATAATAGGTAGTAACAACACCGAAACTTCCGTAGGCACCACCGTCAATTACAATATCGGCATCCGCGCCGGTGAGCTTGCCGGTCGTGTCCATCCGCGCCGTTAGCGAAAGATGAGTTGGATGCCGCCCGTGGTTTGTGAGAAATACTTCTTCGCGTTTAAGCCGCGTGCGGACCGGCCGGCCAGTCCGCATTGCAAAATACGAGATGATAATTTCGTGTGCAAACGGATCGCCCTTGCCGCCAAATCCGCTTCCAACAAACGGCTTAATCACCCGCACTTTTTCGAGCGGTAGGTGCAGGACTTTTGCCAGTGCCCGCTGAACATAATGCGGCACTTGCGTGGCGGAAGTAAGCGTAAGGCCATCGTGTTCCTCCCATCGAGCAAATGCCGCGTGGGGTTCGAGAAACGCATGATTAATGCCGGGGAAATCGAACTCCATAGTAACTTCCCGCTCCGCCAGGGAGAGGGCGGCTCGCTGGCCCAAATGCATCTCCGCCTGTTTATGCAGATTGCACCCATGCTTGGCCGAATGCGAGTGAATGAGTGCTTCGGGTTCCGTCGGGGCCAGCGCTTCTTTCCAGGTAAATGCCGCCTGCAGAGGTCTGTATTTAACGGTAATCTTCTTCAGCGCAGCGCGGGCTTCGTTCTCCGTTTCCGCGGCGACTGCCGCTACAATCTCGCCCACGAATCGGACTTTCTCGATGGCCATCGCGGTCTGGTCCTGCGAAATGGGCAGGACGCCAAAGGTCTCCGGTAAATCTATTCCGGTCGCGATGGCGCGCACTCCCGGCATGTCGAGAGCAGCTTCGTAATCGATCGTTTCAATTACCGCGTGTGGTTCCGTGGAGCGGAGAAATGCGCAGAAGAGCGCATTCGGAACGAAAATATCGTCCGTAAATTGTGCTTCACCTGTGACTTTCTTGCGTGCGTCCAGCAGTGGCCGTGGTTTTCCGATAATCTGGAACTCGGACTCCGGACCCCGGACTTTGGACTCCGGACCCCGGACCCCTGCCACCGCTTCGATAGTGTCGATAATCTTCTGATAGCCGGTGCATCGGCAGAGATTCCCCGAAATCGCTTCCGCTATCTCAGCGCGTATGGGTTGCGGATTTCGTTCCAAAAGAGCATGGGCGGTCAGCACTAACCCCGGCGTGCAATAGCCACATTGCAGCGCACCATGCTCGACGAATGCCTGCTGGATGGGGTGCAACTCATTGCCATTTGCCATGCCTTCTATGGTTAGAATATTGGCTCCCTGACATTTGAGCGCCGGTGTGATGCAGCTTAGCGCGGTGTGGCCGTTGACGAGGACCGTACACGCGCCGCAACTGCCTTGCTCGCAACCCAACTTCGTTCCGGTAAGGTGTGCTTTCTCGCGGAGTACCGTGGCCAGCATGTCATCGTCCTCGACGAGGAACGATTGTTCGTGACCGTTAATCGAAAGGGTAAGCGTTTGCATTATACTCCTGCTCCTATGCTTTTGCCACCATCCACATAGAGGACTTGTCCGGTCATAAACTGGCAGTGATCCGAAGCAAGGAATGCTACAGCTTCGGCAACATCTTCCGGTTTACCCATGCTGCGTGTGGGCTGCGCAGCGATAAGCTTGGCTTGCACCTCTGCCGGAAGTGCCTGTGCCAGTGGGGTATCGATGAGTCCTGGTGCCACGGCATTGACGCGGATATTGGATGGCCCGAGTTCCAACGCGAGGGAGCGCGTAAGGCCAATAATGCCCGCTTTGGAAGCCGAATAGTTCGTTTGCCCAGGGTTCCCAAGCCATGCCCGGGATGCAATATTGATGATCGCGCCGGATTTCTGCGCGCGCATCTGAACTGCCGCCTCTCGGCACATGAGCCAGGTACCCCGAAGGTTCACGCGAACCACGGCATCGAACTCTTCCGTCGTCATCTTCCAGATTACGTGATCGCGAATGATGCCTGCGTTATTTACTACAATATCGACTCGGCCGTGCGATGCAATTACCTGCCGAAAAAGCGATTGTACTTCGTTCTCCTGCGATATATCGCATTGGACGAATGTTGCTCGGTCGTTGCCGATCTGGTTTGCGGATGCCTCGCCCTGTTCTGCCGTCACGTCCGCAATGATTACGTAGCATCCGTTCGATGCAAGCTTCGAGGCAATCGCGTATCCAATGCCTTGCGCGCTGCCCGTCACAATTGCGATTTTCGAGTTATTTGCCATTCGTCACAGCCCTTTCAAACTCGTGTTTTCGCTCGGTTCCCAACTCCTCATCGCAGTCCATGAACTGAAAATAGATGCGCTCCTTCTCACGGTCTTCGATGACATCTTCTGCCGCAACGAACAATTCATCGTTTTCGGCGCTGATATGATCGCCAAGCTCACCAATGTATTTTTCGAGTACGGAACGGACCGTATTCCAGTCCTTTGCATTCACAGCACTTCGGGCATTCGCAATCGCTTCGCGGAAGAGCGTATGGTGCTCTATTAAACTTCCCGTCAGCATATCCATGACCGGATTCGTATTGGCGAGCGCCGGAAACAGCACTTCTTCTTCCTTTTTATGGTGATAGGTGTCGGCATATTCTCCGAAAAACTCGAGGAGATGAAGCAATTCGACGCTTCGCTCCGGTAAATCCGGCGATTCGAGGAGCGACCGGAGCCGGTCGCTCGCGGCGAGGATTACCTCGTGTTCGTCATAAAGTTGTTGTAGCGCTGGAGAAACCATGCGTTAGATCGGGAATGAGGGTATGGATATTGGATAGTGATTTTTCTCGGCGAGGTTGCTCGCGGCCTCTTCGATTTTTGACTTCGATCATCCGCGCGGCAATGCTGACGGCAATTTCGGCCGGGCTTTCTGCGGCGATCGCTACGCCGATGGGCATATCGATGTCATCTAAGTCATCATCGTCCGCCCACCCGCGTTCAAGGAAAAGCTTACGAGTGACGAGGACCTTGCGCTTGCTGCCAATCATGCCCAGATACTGGAATGGTTTCGCAAGCGCCTGATGCAGCAACTCGCGATCGAGGGCATGGCTGTGCGTTGCAATGACCGCGTAGGTATTCCCATCCCACTTCAAAGACTGAAGTGCAATCTCCGGCGGGGCAGCGATAAATCGAGTTGCGCTTTCTTCCAACAAATTTGGGCGGCCCTCTATGAGGGAGACATCGAATTCCAGTGTCGCGAGAAGCTGTGCCAGTGCTTTCCCTACATGTCCAGCGCCGAAGATGAAGCATTGCGGCGGCGGTGCGATGACTTCGATAAAAACATGGACGGTCCCGCCGCAGCACATTTTATGGTCCACTGTCAGGCGGTGCTGGAAAAGTTTGCTCTCGCCAGCCGCAATTGCCTGCGCCGCTTGGCCGAGCACGGAATATTCCAGTGCCCCACCACCGATGGTACCTGCCACAAGAACGCCTTTTTCATTTTCGACCCGCACCAGCATTTGCGCTCCCGTCTTGAGCGGCGTGGAACCTTCCGTTTTTACGACTGTACAAAGCGCGGAGATTTCCCGCCGGTTGAGCAGTGACTGAATATCGATAAGAAGCCGGCTCGTCATGCCTCTTGCAACTCCTTCACTTTTGTGGAGGACGGAAAATACGCTTCGTAGTCTTCCGGAGTATTGATATTGATCTCGAGCAACGCTCGCTCGATTGCGCTAACGCCTACCAGCGATGCGGGATGCGGTTCTAAAACGTCGCGCAGCGTAAGATTTTTGGTTTCACGCAGCTTGTTCATTTGCGAAGCAAGATGCGGTGAGAGGAGGATGGGATGGCCCGCATGACCAGTGACATCCGGTGCGGTATAGCCTTCTTCTTCCGCCGAAGCTATTAGCGCTACAAGTACGGAACCGGTGATAAATGGACGGTCGGTATCCTGTATAAAGGTACTGGCAGTTTTATCGGAATGCGTGAGTCCCCGAAGCACGGACTCGAGCCGCCCGGCTAACGGATCGTCATGAAATATATGCTGGATCTTCACGCTGATGAATTTCGGGTGAGCAAGAAACGCAAGAATTCTCTCATCGCGCCGCGCGGCGTGCGGCCACACGACGGTAGCCCGCTGAATGCCCGCATTTCGATAAACTGCGAGAATTTGGTCTAAGAAAGTCCATGGGGATGTTGCGGCGCTACGTTGTTCCAACGTAAAAGGCAATAGCGCTTTGGGCGAACCCATTCGCCGAGAAGCTCCTCCTGCGAGGACCACAACCTGAGCCGAACGCAGCACCATTCGTGTAAACGCTCTCTACTATTGTGCCGCTCAAAAAAGCGAAGCAAGAATTTCATTTCTTCTCAAACTTGGAAGGATATTTATTTGACGCCATTCTTCAGCGTTAAATATTTTTATTCTTCAGCGTTAATTATCTTAACGAACGTTCGTTAGTTTGAAAATATGAAAAATCGTCAAAATCAATCAATATCGGGGATAAAACGCACTCGACCGTCCTGTAATGTACATGGCAGGATGATTGTGCTACGCTCCATTTTTCGCCCCCGCTGCTTTCAGGACTTTTATCAGCGCGGACCCAGAGAATTGATTACTTATGGATGACCGATCATCCCTCGATGCTTTAATTTCGGAATGCGAGCGCGTCGCATTCGATCTTCAATTTGCTCGTGCCAAGGACTGGAAACACGATCCGGCAGCCTCTGGCCGCTGGATTGCGGGGTATTTACCGATTTACATTCCTCGTGAGATTATCCATGCGATGGGTGGTCTCCCCGTGGGCATTATGGGCACCGGTGACCGGATGCAGATCATCAAAGGAGATGCATATTACCAGTCGTACATCTGCCATTTGCCGCGCGGAGTCGTGGAACTTGCATTGGCTGGTGCGTTCGACGAATTCGATGTCTTCCTGTTTCCTTCGATATGCGATGTCATTCGCAACCTCTCCGGCATGTTCCAGATTTTCCGACCCAGTGCATACGTAAAGTATCTTGACTTGCCACAAAATTTCTCGCCCGGTGTGGGCGGGACATTTTACCGCCACGATCTCGAGAACACCATGGACGGCATTCGCCGGCATTTGGGGGACACACTAAAACACGTGCCACGGGGCGAGTGGGTGGCACGGCTTAATTACTCCATTCATTTATATAATGAGAACCGCCGGCGTATTGAGCGAATCGTGGAGCTTCGGCAGGAATTTCCGTGGCGCTTGTCAGCAGTCGATTGGTATCATGTTCTTCGCGCAGGGCTTGCTATGCCAGTCGAGGAGCATAACAATATTCTTTACGAACTTGAAGGACTGCTGCAGGAAGAACGTGGACGGAAGCTCGATAACATACGCGTCGTCGTAAGCGGCGCGTTTTGCGAGCAACCGCCAGTTGGCCTTATCAAGACCATTGAAATGGCCGGATGCTATATCGTGGATGACGATTTCATGCTTGGCTCGCGATGGATCGAGGGCGATATTCCGGACGATACCGATGACCCGCTTGGCGCTATCGTCACCGCGTATCTCGATCATTCTACGTTTTCCGCCTCGCTCTACGAAGCTGCACCGGCGAGCGGGACGAAAGTCGAGCGATTGGCCGAACTCGTTCGAAAACGCAAGGCGGACGGGGTCATCTTCGCCTCAGCAAGCTTCTGCGATCCGGCACTGCTGGACCGCCCGGAACTCCAATTAGGCATCGAGCGCGCCGAAATTCGCACCATTGGCGTCCAATATAGCGAGCATACCGGCCAGTTTAAGTCCATTAAGGAGGAGGTAGGCGCTTTTTCGGACTCCATTAAGCTGTGGGATTCCGAATCTGGTACGCACACTTGGCTACCGACCGTCTTGGAAGGATGATTGATCATCCGGATGATTGATCATCCAGGGAACACTAACCGCGTAAATTGTATGGCGATTGCACCCCCACCGTTTTTCAAAGCCAAGCCTCCGGCGAAGCCGGTCGAAGTGGTAAAAGAGCGGAGTATGCTCCTTCAAAAGGAGATGCTCGCGAAGCAGTTTCACGATCTCTCGGCTGCGAAAGAGACCGGTCGAAAGGTTGTGTACACCTTCGTGCCAGGTAACCTTTCCGAACTGATCCTGGCCTTCGACATGCTGCCGGTCTATCCGGAGATCAATGCGCTCCAGTGGGGGATGCGGAAAAAATCGGGCTCCATGATCCGCGATGCCGAGAAGTATGGCTATTCCGAAGATGTCTGCACCTATGTAAAGTGCGACATTGGAATGTTCCTGAATGGGAACATCGGCCCGACCGGAGAAAAGTTACCACCTCCGGACCTGCTGCTCCTGAGCTACACGGGTTGCTTCACCTTCCTTAAATGGTTCGAGAATTTACAGAAACTCTATCCTGGGGTTCCCGTGGCGATGCTGCACACGCCCTACGCTGCCGATGGAAAGATCACTGGCGAGATGGTCACCTATATGGTGAAACAACTCGAAGAGGAAGTCATCCCGAAAATGGAGATGGTCTCGGGGAAGAAATTCGATCGGGAAAAGCTCTCGCAACATCTGGGATATGCACGGGATAGTGAAGACTGGATCAGCAAGATTTTCGCGCTCACGAAGCAAAAACCATCGCCGATAGACGCGTATTTTGCGGGCGTGTATTACATCGGTCCAATCAATGCCGGGTTCCGGGGCGCGGAAAGCGCGGTCGAGTATTACCGGCAGTTGTATTTGGAAGTTGCGGAACGGGCAGCCCATGGCAAGACGCCGGTTACGCCCGAAGGGGATCTGGAAGAGGAGCGATTCCGCCTCGTAGTAGAAGGTCCGCCGAACTGGACACATTTCCGGGAATTCTGGAAGCTCTTCTACGATATGGGCGCGGTCGTCGTAGCCTCCTCCTATACCAAAGTAGGCGGCTTGTTCGATGAAGGCTTCCGGCACGATCCGGAGAAGCCGTTCGAAAGCCTGGCGCGCTATTGTATGGGCTGCTATACCAATATCAGTCTGCCGGAGCGCATCAATCTGCTCGAACGATTTATCAAAGAGTATAAGGCGGACGGGTTCCTCATCAATTCGATCAAGAGCTGCAATTCCTTCTCTGCCGGGCAGCTCCTCATCATGAGGGAACTTGAACAGCGGCTTGGCATACCGGTGTCGTTTATCGAGTCCGACTTGGTGGACCCGCGCTATTTCTCCTACGCTAATATTAAGAATCGGCTCGACAGCTTTTTCCAAATGATGGAGCAGCGCAAGCGAGCAGGTTCCCATCATTCCGAAGGGAGAGGGAGTCTGTTATTGCCAATCGTAGAAAGCGAGGCCGTAGCATGAGCAACTATTATCTCGGCATCGATCTCGGTTCCACGACCTCTAAAGCCGTTATCATCAATCAGGATGATGAAATCATTGGCCGCGGCATCACGAATACACGCGCGAATTATGAAGTCGCGGCGGAAATTGCGCGCATTGCAGCGATTTTCAATGCCCGGTTTTCGCTGCTCAAGCGTGCGATGCATTCGGAGCTTGTATCGAATCCGGAGCTTCAGCGATACATTGCCGATCTCGAAGAGGCCTTTCAGTATGTGGAATTTCGCATACGTGCCGACCGGCTCTACCGGCAAATGGTTACCACTGCCTCGGCCTATTTCCCGCTGGACCGCCAGCCGGCGGTGCTTGCCGCACTCGGCAAAATCTTTGAAGTGGCGATTCCAGAGATCAAGCACCAATATCTCCACGAGAAGTTGGGGGCCAAGAACCAGTTCTTCCGTGATATATTCTTCGAACAATACAATCAACGCGTTACTGCGCTCGACCAGACTTCCGCGACGAAGCTCTTCGAGCCGCTCATGACGACATTCGACAAGAGTATCACACCGGTCGAGAATGAAATGCTCCCGATGGACTTCACCGCGCTCGTGCATGAGGCGATGGACATTCTGCAGGAGAAATATGCGGGTTTCTCCGAGCGCAAGCTTCGACCAGGTTTTGCCTTCGATGAAGAACTTCAACTGCTGGCCGGCAACGTGCGCGAAGTCTCGGAGACCATTAAGAAGCATATTGACCGCATCGCTCAACAGGACATTGCCATCGCAAATATGGTAGGGACCGGTTATGGCCGCGCACTCTTGCCATTTCCGCAGGAGTGTATTCGCTCTGAGATTCTCTGCCATGCATTCGGTGCGCACATCGCGTTCCCAAACACCCGAACCGTCCTCGATATTGGAGGGCAGGATACCAAAGCCATCCAAGTGGACGAAGAAGGTTTCGTTACCAGCTTCCAAATGAATGATCGATGTGCCGCGGGATGTGGCCGCTATTTGGGCTATATTGCGGACGAATTGGGCATTACGCTTAGCGAACTAGGCGAGTCTGCAACCCATGCCGAGTGCGACGCGCAGATTAATTCCACCTGTACCGTTTTTGCCGGTGCCGAGCTTCGGGAATTGCAAAATTTAGGCGTTCGACGGGAAGATATTTTGGGTGGGCTGCACAAAGCCATCGTTTCGCGTGCCATGTCGCTCATTGCACGTTCCGGCGGAGTCCGAAACGAATTTACCTTTACCGGGGGCGTGGCGCGCAATCCGGCGGTGCTGAAATATCTGCGCGGCTTCATTCGAGAGAATTATGGTGAAGACATCACGATGAATATTCATACCGACTCCATCTTCATGGGAGCGTTAGGCGGCGCGCGGTTCGCACGGTTAGGGGTGAATGTGGAACTTCCTAAATCGAAACGCTCCAGCACGCCCATCATGCCGGAACTGGAAGGAGAGTTACTGTGACGGATTCTATTTACACTCTCGGCATCGATGTGGGCGGCAGCGTCATCAAGGCGGTGCTTACCGAATATGCGGAAGAAAGCGGCTCGGTGAAGAGCCGTGTCGTGCGGCAGCGAATGGAGAAGATTCGCAAACGCAATCCGGCTACCGTGGCAGACGATCTGTTAAAATCCATTGCCAACGATCATGGTATTGGCTTGGAAGGTGTAGCCTACGTTGCTTCCACCGGTGAAGGCGAAATGGTGGAACGAAAGACGGGCCATTTCTACGGCATGACGACCCATGCGCGCGGCGCGCACAGCTTTTGCCCCGAAGCGCGGACCGTGGTGGATATGGGTGCGCTCTATGCGCGTGCAATCAAGATCGATCCCACGGGGCGCGTGCTCGATCATAAAATGACCGGGCAGTGCGCATCGGGTTCCGGGCAGTTTATCGAAAATATCTCGCGCTACCTGGGGCTTTCGATCGAAGAAGTGGGTGATGTTTCACTTGGAGCGACGAACCCCGAGCAGCCTTCGGGTATCTGCGCCGTGCTTGCCGAAACGGACGTCATCAATATGGTCTCGCGCGGAATTTCGACGCCGAATATCATCAAGGGTATCCATCTTTCCGTCGCGACGCGCATCGTACGGCTGCTGCTTTCGCTGAAGGCCGAGTCGCCGATTGTACTGACGGGTGGGCTTGGTCTCAACAAAGGAATGGTACAGGCCGTCGAGGAATTGCTTGGAAAAGATTCCAAACAGAAGCATACGGTGCTTACGCATCCCGCACCAATCTATGCTGGTGCAATCGGCGCATCGTTGTGGGGTGGTTATCGCTATTTCCGGTTGGGCGGGAAAGCGAGAGTTAACGGACAGAACGCATAAACGGAGGAGTTATGGGCGAGTCGGAGACAATTCATGTAACCTACGCGAAGGGACCAGGTTTGGGACCGACGGTTCCCAATGTTGCTACGATGCTGAGGCGCAATGTCGGGCAGTTACCATTGGGAACCGTGTTCCAACAAACGTACTCCTCGCCCTTTTCGCGGAAATGGGCGGGTGGGTATGGTTTTCAGGGATCGAACTGGATCAATGTTGTGGAGACCATTTGCGTGATTGCGCGCAGGCTCCAGTCCTTCGGCATGGAAGAGGGCGATTCTGTGGCTATTGTTTCGCAGAATCGGATTGAGATGCTGGAACTCGAACTGGCGATTATGGCAAGCGGTGGCGTAGCGGTTCCCATCTTTCCATTTTATCCACCGGCCACGCTCGATCATCTCCTCGAGTTTTGCGGAGCGCGATTCGTCGTGGTGCAAGGCGCGGCGCAATTGGACCGAATGACTCCTACAAAACGAATGAAGCGCCTGTTTTCCTTCGATCCGGTCCACGACGAGCGGTTCCCAGAACTCCTGCCCTTCGACATTCTGACGGATGGCGTTCGCCGCTCGATGGACACGGTTGTATTTGATCCACTCGATTTCTCGGCGCTTTCGTTCGAAGTCGATCCCGATGCGATCTGCCTTCGGCAATATACCTCGGGAACCTCGGCCAAGCGGAAGTTAGTCGAACTGTCGCATCGGAATATTTTATCGCAGCAGGCAGCGCTGGATGAAATGTGGGATTTGAACCCGAGCGACCGCATGCTAAGCTATCTGCCGTGGCACCATAGCTTCGGCGGCATTTTCGAGCTGTTCACCTCGCTCTATCGTATGGTGCCAATGAGTTTGGAACCATCCTATGGCAAGGACCCACAGTCCATTCTCGAAAACTGGAAGCAGATCCAACCGACGGCGTTCTTCAGCGTACCACGGGTGTATCAATCGCTGGTAGATTTAGTACGCGGAGATGAGGAAGCGATGGAAGCATTTTTCCATCCGGAACTGAAATTCGTGTTTACCGCAGCTGCGCCTCTGCCAGAATTTGTAGCACGCGAATTCGAAGAACGCGGCGTGCGTATCGTGGAAGGATGGGGACTTACGGAAACGGCTCCCTGCTGCACAATTACCGGCGTAACTTCGAAGCGTAAATCCGGGATCGTTGGACATCCCATTCCTGGCATCGAACTGCGCATTGCTTCGGATGGCGAAATCCAGGTACACGGCCCGAACGTCATGCGGGGCTACTATGATAATGACGAGGCCAATGCGGCATCGTTCACCCAAGACGGCTGGTTCCGGACCGGCGATGTAGGTGCCATAACGCCGGAAGGCCTTAGGCTGATCGGAAGGAACGATCGTATCTTCAAGCTATCGAATGGCGAAAAAATTGTTTCTGCCGATGTGGAGCGCGCGCTCCAGAGTGCCTGCCCATACCTAACCTTTGTGGTGATCGAAGGGCGTGGCGAGGAGTTCCCTGTTGCTTTGCTATTTCCCAATCGCGGATTGCTCGATGGACATACGCACGAATCCGAGCACCCCGTGAGCAGGGGCTGTTTGTGTCCAACCTCGCTCGAAGACCTTTCGCAATGTTTGCACGATTGCCTGATCGAAGCGAACGAGACCATCTCGCCCAAGTTCGCGCGCGTGCCATACGCGATTTTGGTGGACGACGATCTCTCCATCGACCGTGGTACGCTGACGCCTTCCATGAAGGTGATCCCGGACAAAGTAATCTCCGCCTATCGCTCCGCAATCGATCGCATCTACCAACGGCCAGAAACGAATCCGGGCCTCGACTTAAGCCATTTCATCGTAACGCTTAAAGCGCCGGAAGTGGCGGCAATCCATTAACCGCATGGCTATGAAAGAACTGCAATCGACACAACTGCTCAAGGAGGTGATGGGCAAGTATTTCACCACCCTTGGGGAGAGTGAAGCCACGGGAAGGAAAGTGGCCTGGTGTACGAGCACCGGTCCGGCGGAACTATTACGAGCCTTCGGCTTCGAAGTGTATTTCCCGGAGAACCACGGCGCCCTGCTCGGTACGACGCGCACGGCTGGCGATTACATTCCCGTTGCCGTAAAACAAGGCTATGCCGGAGATATTTGCTCCTACCTTACAAGCGATATTGGAGCGTATCTCGATCGCCGCACGCCGCTCACGCAGCATTACGGACTTTCGCATATTCCAAAGCCGGACGTGCTTGCCTACACCACGAACCAATGCCGTGAAGTGCAGGATTGGTTTGCGTTCTATGCTCGGGAGTTTAGCGTTCCGCTCGTTGGCGTAAACCCACCGCGCTTTGTGGACGAAGTTTCCGCAGAGAACGTAGCGGACGTTCGCCGCCAGTTCGAATCACTCGTCCCGGCGCTGGAAGCCGCGAGCGGTGTGGTGTTCGATATTGACCGCTTTCGAGAAACGGTGCGGCTTAGTTCCGAAGCGTCTGCGCTATGGCGCTCGGTATTGGAAACTGCGAAAGCAAGCCCGGCGCCGCTCAGCTTTTTCGATGGCACGATCCACATGGGGCCGATTGTGGTCCTGCGCGGTACGGAAGCAGCCGTTAACTATTATCATGCGTTGCTTCTGGAACTCAATGGCCGCGTAGCCGCCGGCGTCGGGGTCGTGAGTAATGAGATGGCACGTCTCTATTGGGATGGAATGCCCATCTGGGGCAAGTTGCGTTCGATGTCCAACCTCTTTCATTCGAATGCAGCGGTGGTGGTGGCATCTACCTATTGCAATAGCTGGATTTTGGATACGATGGACGAGCGGACTCCCTTCGAATCCACCGCGCTTGCCTATACGCAAATCTTCATCAACCGCAGCGAGCAGGCGAAGGAGAAGATACTCGCGGAACTGATGGCGGAGTACCGCGTGGACGGCATCATCTTCCACGATGCACGCACGTGCTTTAACAATACAAATGCACGCTTTGGGATGCCACAGAGGGTGCAGCAGAAAACAGGAGTTCCCTCACTCGTGATAGAGGGCGATCTCTGCGACCTTCGCTTTTTTTCCGAAGGTCAGACCACCACTAAAATTGAAGCCTTTATCGAACAACTGATTGACGCAAAGATGGGGGTGGAGGCATAATGGAAGCCGAGAAGAAAAGAATTGCTATCGTTGGACTGGGTCCGGTCGGGCAAATCCTCGCCGTGCATCTCGCGGAAGCAGGCCAGGAAGTCCTGCTCTGCGATATGGACAAAGGCCGCATGCACTTGATCCAGAAAGAGGGGATCGAGCTTACCGGCGCAATGCGGAAGAAGGCGCACTGTGCGGAACTGTTTACTTCCGTTGCTGACCTTTTGCCATTTAAGCCCGATGCGATCGTTTTTTGCGTGAAAGGTTACCACCTGAGTGCGCTCATCCCTGGGATGGTCCATTTCCCGAGGCAGGGGATCCTCTATATCAGCGCGCAGAACGGGATCGATACGGAACTCGAACTGGCTGAGGCATTCGGAGAAGCGAATACGTTCCGGATGGTGGTAAACTATGCGGGTAACCATCGCGCGCCAAACGTCATCGGTGTGAACTTTTTCAATCCGCCGAATTACATTGCTTCGATTGATGATTCCCAGTCCGAAGCCGCGCGTTGGTTTGCCGATCTGCTCACCAGTGTGAAGCTGGACACGATGGCGGTGGATTCCTTCGAAATCCTGCGCCGCGTATGGGAAAAGACGATCCTCAACTCTTCGCTGAGCGCGCTCTGCGGTGTCTCGCAGATGAACATGCGCGAAGTGATGGCGCTGCCCGATATGGTCGATATTATCGAGCAGGTCATTATGGAATCCATCGCGGTGGCGAAGGCTGAGAACATTCACTTCGAGGTGAACTTTATTCGGCATTGCATGAGGTATTTGAGGAAGTCCGGTGGGCATTTCCCTTCGCTCGCTGTGGACCTGATGAACAAGCGTCCGACGGAGATCGACTATTTTAACGGCAAGTTCGTCGAATATGGCAAGAAGCATTACCTGCCGACGCCTATGCACCTGGCCTTCACCAATATGGTGAAAGCAATTACGCAAAAGCATTTATCGGTACAGGGTGCCGCCGCGACAAAGTCAACAGCGCCTTCGAGGGAACTCCTGCATTTGCCTCGGCTCATGAACGGGCAGAGCAGCGAGTATTATCTCGGCGTTGATTTGGGTTCGGCCTACACGAAAATCGTCGTTATTAACGAGCAGCGAGATGTGCTCTATCGCGAAGTGGTGAAAACGCTCACACGCGATAAAAAGCCGCTCTCGGATACGCTGGACGAAGTCCGCGACCGGTTTCCAATCAAGACGATTTGTGCCACAGGCTATGGTCGCGAGCAATTCCCCGGCGCAGACGTGACCAAGACCGAGATCCATTGCGCGGCTAAAGCGGTACATCATCTAACTGGGACAGGCTCGAATATTATCGATATCGGTGCTGAGGACATAAAGATTATCACGATCGGGAATAATGGCGCGGTCCAACACTTTTATATGAATTCGAAGTGCGCGTCGGGAACCGGAGCATTCCTTACCGAGATGGCCGAGAAAGTTGAGATCCCCATCGAGGAGATGAGTAAGCTTGCCGCGCTTTCTTCGACGGCGAAGGAGATCAACAGCTTCTGTACCGTCTTCGCAAAAACGGAAGTGATGAAATGGAGCTTCGATCAAATACCGATCGAGGACATTGCGCGTGGGATCTATCTTTCGCTTACGAATCGGATACACAAACTCAAGATCGATCCGGATTTGCCCATTGTACTCGCCGGTGGGGTCATTGCATTCCATCCGCTGTTGCGGTCACTCCTGGCGGACCGCTTCCAGAGGCCAGTGAGTATTATTTCAAATCCACAATATTGCGTGGCTTTCGGCGCTGCACTTTTTGCGCAACGGGCTTCGAAACTTGGTGCGTCCGCAGTTGCGCCAGAGCCGATGCAAGTACTCAGCCCACGCCTCGTTGCGATAGAAGTTTAAACGAACTCATACTTAGCACTTTAGCACTCAGCACTTATATTTCTCCTGCATGAAAAGTTACCATCACACCGAACGCGGCGTTGGCATCGTCTTCGATGACATTGTACTCGTAGGCGGCGCGCGTACGCCCTTCGGCGATTTGGGCGGCTCGCTCGCCCGCATTTCTCCAACCGATCTCGGCATTATCGCTTCGCGCGGCGCGCTCGAAAAAACCGGGACCGATCCCAAATCGATAGACCAGGCCATCATTGCGAATATTGGCCAGGCAAGTTACGATGCCTACTTTGTGGGGCGGCATATCGGGCTGTATTCCGGGCTGCCGGTTGGTGTGCCGGAGTTGCAAGTACAACGAATCTGCGCTTCGGGTTTAGAGACGATTATTACCGGCGCGGAGCAAATCATGCTGGGAAAAGCGGACCGGGTACTGTGCTGCGGTGCCGAGAGCATGTCGCTCGCGCCGACGGCCAGTTTTGGGAACCGTATGGGCTATCATCTCGGCCAGGTGGTATTCAAAGATATGCTTTGGGAAGCCCTGGATGATACCGCTGCGGGTTATTCCATGGGGCAGACCGGCGAAAACGTGGCCGAGAAATACGGCATTACTCGGGCCGATACCGATCACTTCGGCTGGTGCTCGCAGGACCGCGCCGCGAAAGCACAGGCGCGTGGATATTTTGCACCGGAGATCACCGAAGTGCAATCCGCAACCTTCACAGCCGAGGGGCTAAAGCCGCGAACGATTCGAGTCGGGAAGAAGGGAACGTCTGTTTCGAAGGACGAACATATTCGTCCTACTACGGAGGAAGGACTTTCCGGATTGCCGACTTCGTTCCGCGAAAATGGCGTGCAAACGGCGGGCAATAGCGCCGGTATTGTCGATGGTGCTGCTTCTGTCATCATCGCTTCGGCGTCCGCCAATCATTCGGCATCCAAGCCCCTCGCAAAGATCGTGGCCGCGGCATCATGTGGGGTCGATCCCAAGTATATGGGGATTGGCCCGGTGCCGGCGATAAGATTACTGCTGGAACTTACCGGGCTGACGATGGACAAGATCGATCTCGTCGAAATTAACGAGGCATTCGCGGCGCAGGTTATCGCCTGCGAGCGGCTGCTCGATCTCGACCATTCAAAGGTGAACGTGAATGGTGGGGCGGTAGCGCTGGGCCATCCACTGGCGGCGACGGGTACCCGGCTTGCACTTACGATTGCGCGCTCGCTCAAGGAACGAGGCCTTCGCTACGGCATTGCCTCGGCCTGCATCGGCGGCGGGCAGGGCACAGCAATGTTAATTGAAAACATCAATTAAGGAAGAATGGAATTATCCATTAAGGAAGAATGGAATTATCCATCTGAGCACTTCAGCACTTTAGCACTTAGCACTTTTCCAATGGAACAATTTATTACCTCCTGGCGCATGACCGCACAAGATGCGGACCTGGTGCAGACCTCGGTTCCAATACCGGAACTGAAACCGGGCGAGGCGCTCGTAAAAATTGCTGGTTGCGGCGTATGCCATACCGATCTTGGATTTTGGCATGATGGAGTGAAGACAAAGCACCCGTTGCCACTGACGCTCGGCCATGAGATCAG
Source organism: Bacteroidota bacterium (assembly GCA_021825235.1). Classification (GTDB taxonomy): domain Bacteria; phylum Bacteroidota; class Ignavibacteria; order Palsa-1295; family Palsa-1295; genus PALSA-1295. Next base: position 18,501 of record JAKAIL010000009.1, read on the forward strand.
CGGCACGGTCATTGCCCTCACCCCGTCCCTCTCCCCGGGGGAAAGGGGGAATCTCGTTGGCAAAAGCGTAATCATTCCGGCCGTGCTGCCGTGCGGCGAGTGCGATCTCTGCAAATCGGCCCGCAGCAATATCTGTCGTAATCAGAAGATGCCTGGTAATGATTTCGATGGTGGATTTGCATCGCATATTATCGTTCCAGCGCGCTTTTTGTGTCCGGTTCCGGAGGAATTGCTACACCATCATGATCTTGCTACGCTGAGTGTGATTGCCGATGCGGTCGCTACGCCGTATCAGGCGGTGAAAAAGTCGGGCCTCGTTAGAGACGATTTTGTGATTGCAATTGGCGTGGGTGGCGTCGGTATTTATGGCGCGCTTATAGCACAAATCTTCGGCGGCAAAGTGCTTGCGATCGATATTAACGATGAGCGGCTGAAATCTGCCTCGGAAATGGGAATTCCGGCAACGCTGAATGTCGCAGGATTAGACCTTAAGGCAATCAAGAATAAAGTGCGCGAGATCGCGGAGCGGTTTGGCACCCGCCCGAACGGGTGGAAAATATTCGAATTCTCCGGAACGAAAGCGGGGCAGGAATTGGCATTCAATCTTATGTCCTACGCTTCGACCGTTTCCATTGTCGGCTTTACGATGGACAAGATCGAGGTGCGGCTCAGCAATCTTATGGCCTTCGATGCGACGATGATCGGCACGTGGGCGTGCAAGCCGGAACTCTATCCGGAAATCCTGGATCTGTTTGCGGAAGGCAAGCTTTCCGTCGAGCCCTTCGTGCAGGTCTTTCCGCTGGAGTCTATCAATCAAATTTTCCACGACACGCTTGCGCATAAGTACACCAAGCGCACGGTCCTCATACCCAACGATAACTAAAGGAACAGCAATGGAACATCTTATCAACCATAACCTGGTACGTGCAGAATACTCGCACATCCTTTTCGAGAAGCGCCCCGCTCGCGATGCAGCCGGCCAGCCCATCGAGGGCTTGTTCAATGCCTGGATTATTCTGAACAATCCAGAGCAATATAATTCTTATACCACCGAAATGGTGAAGGAAGTCATTCTCGCATTTCGCGAAGCCTCCAACGACCGTAGCCTAGTGGCCGTCGTTTTCACCGCCGTTGGCGATAAAGCCTTCTGCACCGGTGGCAACACGAAGGAATATGCCGAGTATTACGCGGGGAACCCGCCAGAGTACAAACAGTACATGCGGCTCTTTAACGACATGGTCTCCGCGATCCTGATGTGTGATAAGCCGGTCATTAATCGCGTGAACGGTATGCGTATTGGAGGCGGGCAGGAGATCGGCATGGCCTGCGATTATTCTATCGCATCGGATCTTGCTCGCTTCGGTCAGGCCGGTCCTAAGCATGGCAGCGCGCCGGACGGCGGTTCGACCGACTTTCTCCATCTCTTTGTTGGGATCGAAAAGGCGATGTATTCCTGCACGGTTTGCGAGCCCTGGACAGCACACGAGGCGTTCCGCAATGGCCTCATCACCGAGGTAGTTCCGGCGGTGAAGGTAGATGGGAACTGGATTGCAAATCCACTCGTGGTCACCGACCGTTGGGTAGATGAGAGCGGCCAAATCGTTTATGGCACGATGAAGACGGGTGCGGCCCTCGCCGAAGCAAAAGCGCTTATGAAGCGAGCCACCACCGACCTTTCCAAGCTCGATGAAGCGGTGGAACGGATTTGTTTTAAGCTAATGAATACATTCCCTAATTGCCTAACAAAAACCATTGGTTCGGTACGCAAGAAGAAGTTAGAGCACTGGGACCAGAATAAGGAGAGCAACCGCGAATGGCTGGGTCTTAATATGATGACCGAAGCCTATGCGGGATTCAAAGCTTTCAACGATGGACCAAAAGACCATCGTGAGGTGGACTTCATCAAGCTCCGTCAATTGCTGGCGCAAGGCGAGCCCTGGACGGAAGAACTCGTCCGCAAAATTTCACCGCAATATCAGCACGCATAATGGTCGATAGCATTGGAGAAATTGTAAATAGCATTCGCGTCGAGCGGGCGCTGGCGGGCGGAGAGACGGAACCCGCTTGCGTAAAAATCACGCTGGGCGGAAGTAAGGGGAATATCCTTACCCGCGAGGTGATGTTCGAATTGCGACGTGTCCTCTCCTATGCGGTAAAAGATCCGAATGTTAAAGTAATTATTTTCACAGGCGAAGGAAAGCATTTCTCCTTTGGCGCAAGTGTGGAAGAACACGAGCGGAAGCATGCGGCGGAAATGATCCATGATTTTCATCATCTAATCCTTCAGGTTGCGGAACTATCTATTCCCGTAATTTCTGTGGTTTCCGGCTATTGCCTGGGCGGTGCGCTGGAGTTGGCATTGGCTGGGAGCCTGATCTTTGCCGATAAAACAGCCTTCTTTGGCCAGCCGGAGATTAACCTCGGAGTCTTCCCGCCCCCGGCCTCCGTGTTGCTTCCGCTCAAGCTCGGGTATGCGCGCGCCGAAGAACCGCTGCTTACCGGCGAAAATATATCCGCACCGCGAGCGTATGAGATTGGGCTTATAACCCGGCTGTTTGCAACACGGGAAATGCTTCTGGTTGGAACAGACGAGTGGGTCCAAAAGCATATCCTTGCCAAGAGCGCCAGTTCGCTCCGGCTCGCGGTACGGGCAGAACGTTCCCAACTGATCGAGTTATTGCATACACATCTTCCTCGGCTCGAACGGCTCTATACGGAAGAACTAATGTCAACGCACGATGCGAATGAGGGCATCGCAGCATTTTTAGAAAAACGACAACCTAAGTGGAATAATCAATGAGTGGTTCTATTAAGACGGTAGGAGTAATCGGCGCTGGAACAATGGGCGCGGCCATTGCTCAAAAATGTGCGCAGGAAGGATTCCGCGTCGTGCTCAACGACCGCTCCGCGACGTTCGTCGAACGCGGCTTGGCTTCGCTCGAAAAGAGCCTTGCAGAAGGCGTCGAGCGCAAGGTGTTCACCGAGCAGGAGGCGCGCGATATTCGTGGACGAATCCATGGGTCGTTTCAGGGAGCGGACCTCGCACCATGCGATCTCGTCGTCGAAGCGATTTTCGAAGACCTCGAAGTGAAGAAGGCGATGTTCGCGCGACTCAGTGCGATCGTTCGCCCGGACACCATCATTGCAACAAATACCTCCTCGTTTTCCGTGACGGAGCTTGCGCGTTCGGTTTCTAATCGCGAGCGGTTCTGCGGCCTGCATTTCTTTTATCATGCAGCCAAGAACCGGCTGGTCGAAATCATTCCAGGCATGGATACTTCTCGGGAGACGATCCAGGCCCTCAAACGATTTGCATTTGAAAGTGGTAAGGACGCGATTCTGTGCAGCGATAGGCCTGGGTTTGCGGTAAACCGGTTTTTCGTTCCGTGGCTGAATGAAGCGGCGCGCTTGCTCGAAGAAGGCATTGTCGGCGAGGATATCGCGGCTGCAACAGCGGCTATCGATGTCATCTGTCAATCCGTCTTTCAGATTGGCATGGGACCGTTTGCACTGATGAATGCAACCGGGGTTCCCATTGCCTATCACTCCGAACGGACGCTCGAAGCATTGGGCGAGGCGTATAAGGTTTCGACGCTGTTGCGTGACCAGGCTTCGAAGAATGAACCGTGGCAGATTTCAACGGCTCCCGCTACCCTTGCGCCCGATGCAGAGCAAACCATTCGCGATCGCATGCTTGGCATTGTGTTCTTTGTTTGCGGAGAGATTCTCGCAGAACAGGTCTGCACGGCGGCGGAACTTAACCGTGGCGCGCGCATCGGGCTGGCGTGGCGCAAAGGGCCAGTCGAGCTCATGCAGAATGCAGGCAAGGTGGAGGTGGACCGGCTGGTTGGTACTATTGCAGATCGATATCACTCGACGGTTCCAAACGGATTACAGCATGCCTTCGAACCGATGCAATTCGTGAAACTCGATCAATCCGGTTCGACCGCCGTCATTACATTCGAGCGGCCTGAAGATATGAATGCGCTAAATGAGGTCGTTATATCGCAGCTTGCGAAATGTTTCGCGACGGCCAATCGAGATTCAGAGATCAATCAGATTATTATTACCGGTAGTGGAAAGGCTTTCGTTGCCGGCGCGGATATTGGATTTTTTATAAAGAACATTCGCTCCGGAAACATTGATCGGATTCTCTCCTTTACAGAACGCGCCCAATCGGTCTTCGATGAAATTGACCATTCGTCTAAGCGGGTGGTGGCGCTCCTCAATGGCCTTACCTTAGGTGGGGGATTGGAGTTGGCGCTCTGCGCGGATGAAATATACGCGTTGCCGGGTACGCAGCTATCGTTCCCGGAAACCGGTATTGGAATTTATCCGGGACTGGGAGGGACTCAGCGTACTACGCGTCGCACCGGGAAAGGCATCGCCAAGTACCTGATTTTTACCGGAGACATGCTCAAAGCTGCCGATGCCGCTAAGATTAGCTTGGTGGACCGAGTCATTCCGAGGGATGAATATTTCGAGATGTTACAAGGAAACCTACCGGGAGTTCCAGAACGTCAAGCGGCGAAAGTGACGCATCCATGGAACTCGATTGGGCAATTATTTGCTGAGGTCCCCGTTGCGAAATTAGTCAGCAACGAACCGATCGCCGATGGCCTCTTTAGCGACGACGTCGAACGATTGCGGAAGCGGGTCCGCCAAAAAGCGCCACTTGCGCTCCGCACGGCGGAGCGATTGGTCGAGGAGGAACGCGGTTGCGCGTCGGAATTGGAATTTCTGCCGGAGATTTTCCAGACGCAAGACGCGCTGCTCGGATTGAGCTCCATTGGAAAGAAAGTTACCTTCACCGGAAGTTAACCATCCGTACTTTTATCTTCGAGATGCTGACTTCAGAATTACTGTTTCAACTATTGCCGCTCATCTTTCTTGTTGCGGCGCTCTATGCCAGTGTGGGGCACGGCGGAGCCTCCGGCTATCTGGCCGTAGTGTCACTCCTGGGGCTCGCGACGAAATCATTCGTGCCGCTCATTCTTACGCTCAACGTTCTTGTGGCGGGCACGAGCTTTCTTAACTATCGGCGGCCAGGCGCATTTACGTTCCGCGATCTTCTGCCGTTTATCGTAACGTCCATGCCAGCAGCTTATCTGGGCGGTATGGTGAAGGTTCCTGCTGCTGCGTTCAATGCGATCCTGGCGGTGGCATTGATCCTTGCGGCGGTTCGGCTGCTAATGCCAAAGCACATTAAAGGGCCGGAAGCATTACGGCGAAAATCCGCCGAAACCTCACTCTGGGCAATTGGGTTGCCAGTGGGTTTGGTGCTCGGTTTTGTTTCAGGTATGATCGGCATCGGCGGCGGGATCTTTTTAAGCCCGATTCTCCTCTTCCTCGGTCTCACGGATATGAAAGGCAGCGCGGCAATGGCAAGCTCCTTCATTGTACTAAATTCGCTCGCCGGGTTGGCGGGTCACGTCGCCCAGATAGCTACACTCTATCGTGCGGAGCCTGCCGTCCCGATTGCATTCCTTGTGGTTGCGTTCACCGGTGGGTTAGTGGGTTCCCTTTGGGGAGCCACCCGGCGTGGGCCACGCGTGTTACAATGGGCGCTGGCGTGCGTTCTGCTCTTTGCAAGCTTCAAGTTGGGTTCCAGCCTGTTCCTTTAATAGGACCAGCGGATAGGAATATATTCTACGAAGGTTCCAGCATCCAGAAATGCTTTCTCAGCAGGGAACACAATGAGCGAATCCGCCTTCGCCATGCCCGTGGTCATGTGTGAATCCCGCGCGTTGAGTGGAAGGAGGCGCGGAGGATCACTTCCCGCCGATGCACGATAGGCACGCACAAATTCGGTTCTAGGTATAGATTTCTTAAGTGGTGTTGCCAAAATACCCTTCGAACGTTCGAGCAGGATGTTGTGGCCCATCATGTGTAGAATCACTGGGCGCACGTAAAGCTGAAAGGTTACCATCACGGAAACGGGGTTTCCCGGGAGACCAAAGATATACCTGGGTTTACCCTTTATATGCTTTAAACCAAAATAGATTGGCATACCCGGTCTGATGCTTACTTGCCAAAAGATTTCCCGCACGCCGTTGCGAGTGAAAGCTTCTTTTACATAATCGCGATCGCCAACGGAAACGCCGCCCGTTACCATTGACACATCAGAATGTTGGAGTGCATTATGAACTGCTTTTGTAGTCTCGCGAACATTATCGGATACATGCGTTCGTTGAAGCTTCGTGATTCCCAGCATACGACACACTGCTTCAAGGCCAATGGAATTGGAGTCCCAAATTTCTCCCGGCTTTAGCTTCGAGCTGGGGGTGCGAAGCTCATCGCCCGTAACGATGAGGGAAACGGAAGGGCGCGCGTGGACCTTTACACGAGAATATCCACAAGCTGCTAGGGACTGGGCAACGGCAGGTGTTACAAGCGTGCCTTGCTCGAATAGCTGCGTGCCCTTAAGGAACTCACCACCTTTTGTTCGTATGTTCGCGCCTGCGTGTGGAATCTGCGAAATAGTTATGCGATTCGCCAGTGTCGTAACATGTTCCTGCATTACGATCGCATCCGTTCCGTTTGGAACTTGTGCGCCGGTTAAAATGCGTACGGCTGTTCCTGGCTTCATTGGTTTCGTCGAAGCAGTTCCAGCATGGACCGCATGGCTGAGGGGCAACGTAACGGGAACGACGCCGCTAAAATCAGCCAATGATACAGCGTAACCATCGACCGCAGAAGCATTAAAACGAGGATTGTCTGTTCGTGCGGCGACAGGACGCGTAAGTGTTAGTCCAATGGATTCCAATAATGGCAGTTCAACGGTGGAACCCGCTTTCACATACTTCTCTATCAATCGTTGGGACTCTTCGAACGAGATCATGATGTAATAGACCGAGAAAATGTTTCCAGATGTCCCGCGCCGTTCACCATTTGGCAGGCGTGGAGCAATGCTGGCAGCATGGCATGAAGCGATTCTGTGGCGCCGCGTTCGGAACCGGGAAGATTCACGATAATGGTAGTGCCACGCTGTCCGGCAAGGGCACGCGAAAGTACGGAATGGGGAGTTCTCGCCGAGCCATAATAGCGGGCGATTTCTGCAAGCCCGGGAATTTCTCGGTCAAGAATGGAGCGGGTGGCTTCCGGAGTTACATCGCGCGGGCCGAGGCCGGTTCCACCAGTTGTGATGACAAAGTCCAAATGATCCTCGTCCGAAGCACGGCGGAGCCATGAAATGATAAGCGGTTTGTCATCGGGAAGAACGGCAATTTCATCTACAATTACCCCTGTATCGGTAAGCATTTGAGAAACAGCTTCCCCGGCAGTATCCTTTTTCGATCCTGAAGCTACCGAATCGGAAAGTACGAGCACGGCCGCGCGTAATCCTCGATCGAACCGATGCCGGAAGTCCGATTTGCCGCCCGTTTTTGCTTCGAGCCGCACATCCCTGATTTCCATAGCGGCATCGATCATTTTGAGCATGTCGTACAACGTTAGCGCTGCGACCGTAGCGGCCGTCATCGCTTCCATTTCGACGCCGGTTTTCCAGACGGCTTTCACTTCCGTGCACACCTCGACTGAATCTTCACCGAGGGCGAAATCAATTCCCACATAGTCCAGAGGAAGCGAATGACAATAGGGAATAAGGAGTTGTGTGTTTTTCGCGGCCTGGGTACCGGCCACACGCGCGACCATCAGCGGGTCTCCTTTGGGAACCCGGCCTTCGCGAATTGCTGAAATCGTTTCTCTCGCTACGGTGAGGCGGGCTCGTGCGCGCGCCGTTCGAAGGGTAGAGGATTTACCGGATACGTCGATCATTCTTTGCTATCCTCCAATGGCGATCATTTCACGCGAGTTCATCTGAATGAGCTCTTGTACGCTGGGATGTTGTTCCCATTTCAGCGCGAGCGTTGAACGAATCGCCGCTTCAACTTGGTCTTCGGAGGCATCGCTTCGCAGGAAATCTCTTAGATTCATTTCGCTGCTGCCGAAGAGGCAGGTCCGTAAGGTACCATCGGCAGTAAGGCGCAGCCGGTTGCAGTTCCCACAGAACTGGTCGGACATCGTTGTGATGAATCCGACGGAAATATCTTTGTCCTGTACCGTGAAGCGCCGCGCAGGACCTGCAATATGCGAATCGCCAAAAGCTTCTTCGAGTACATAGTGTGAATGGATCGCGGCCCGCATTTCTTGATACGTCACACAGGCACTCGCGTCCCATCCATTATTGGGAAACGGCATAAACTCGATAAACCGAACTTCTATCTTAGGACCGTCAGTAGATGCGAGTTGCCTTAGCTGCGCGCCAAACTCGATAAGATCGCCAAGTTCGTCCTCATTTACGCCGCGGATGACGACGGTATTGAGTTTGATCCAGTCGAATGCGCCGCCGCGCGTGGAACGAAATTGTACGGCGGCGCGAATAGCTCGGATTATGCGGTCGAGCGTAGTGCGGCGTGTAAGTTGGCGGAAGCGATCGGCGCGAAGGGAATCGAGGCTGATATTTAAATGGCGCACACCGGCGTGCCACAGCGCCGGGAGCTTTTCTTCGAGCAGGAGACCATTGGTGGAAAGCGCAAGTTCCTCAAGCCCGGGAATGCGAGCCAGTTCAGCGCAGAGCGGCTCGATCTTTGGCCGGACGAGCGGCTCGCCGCCCGTGATGCGAATCTTACGAATACCGAGCCGGACAAAAATCCGGGCCAGCCGTAGCAGTTCGGAATCCGTCAGGAGCGACTGCTGTGGTGCCGGTACGATACCATCGTAAGGCATACAATAGGCGCAGCGCAAGTTACAGTGCTCCGTGACAGAGATGCGGAGATAATCGTGTGTGCGCTGGAAAGAATCGACGAGCATCCGGATGCTAAACCTTCCGGAACCGCCGTTTGTGCCGCCAATACCAAGCGTTTTATTTCACCACCTGGGATTCTTCGGTCGTAACCTGGGACTGCTTCTGTACCGTAAAATTCAGACCCTCGACCACATCTCCATCGTCCACGCTTTTGACGGTGAAGTCAATGAAAGCGGGTTTTGTGGTAGCGTGCAGGAGTGCGAGTTGGTGCGGGTCCACCTGGATGCGGTATTTCCCGGGCATGATGCCCATGTAGTAATACTCGCCGTTGGAATACGAGAGTAAATCCTGGCTAAAGGAAAGTTCGCTGGTATCCACGCCGGGTTCCCAATGGCGGACGATCATGCGCGCGCCGCCCAGCGCGTCCGATTTACCGTTCTTCATTTGCATCACGTACCCTTCGATCTGCCCGGCGCTGGCAAGTGGTATTTCGATCTTTGCAAAGCCGTTGGCGGGCGGAGTCACTTCGAAGCTCGAAAACTTCGGCATGAGTGAAATGTTGTCGAGATTGGCGGTCGAAGTCTGCACGAAATACGGAGTGTACGGTTCCAGATTGGTAATTCGCAGGATTCCGGAATCGGAGGTGGTTGCCTGGCCCGGCGCGCGCGCGAAGCCGAATTTTGGCACGAGCGGTTCCCCATCGTCCCACTTACCGTCGCCATTCTTATCGATATACGGAATGACCTCGATGCCGCCGCGTCGTACTTCCGGACGGTTACTGGTAAAGAATCCGGTTCCCGCATCGAAGCCGATGGAGCCCTGCACCGTGGCGCTGCTGCTGATCGGAGTGGTGCTGGCCGCACTGGAGGTAAAGCCCACCTGCATCTCCGGCAGCGTGGTGCGCAGGGCAAGCTGAAAGCTCGTGGCGCTCGATAGGCCAAAGGTACGTACCGCCGTCAGATCGAGATTCGCCCAGTCCCCGAGCATCTTCGTAAGCTGGAACTGTGCGGAGTTCAGCGTGCGCGTCGTGTAGTCCAGGTTCAACTCTGGACGAAGGATTATTCCACCAAAGAGCATGAGCGAAAGCCCGGCCTGCCCGGTTGCATCGCCCATGGGCACGAGTGAAAATGCATTGCGAAGGAAATATCCGTTGGCGGAGATATTCACAGAAGTTCCAAAAACGTTCATCATGATTTCCGGCGAAAGAGCCAGGTTGCCGGAGTCGGTGTTCATTGGCAAGTCCGTGGCGGCGAGCCGCAGGCTTCCAAGCCCGAGTGGAAGCGGCGCGGAAAGTGTCAGCTTCCGCTGGTCCTGCATATAGAACGGATTGGTTACAGGCGAAGTCCCCAGCAGCGAGGAGGTCGTTCTGCCGGATAGCGGCTTATCGTACTCGGCATCGAGGGAAAGCCCGAGCGGGCCGGTGTAATTCATGGTTCCCCGGTAGCCGCTGCCATCATAGTACTCGCCACTCAGCAGAATATTGCCGGGAAGTGCGAGCGAGGCACTTCCATACGGTGTGACGTTCGACTGGCCAAAGGAGATTCCCGTTCCGCTGCCCAGCACTGGGGAACCCAGGAACCGCACGCCGCCGCCAACCGTCATCCGGGTACTTACACCCATCTTCATATCGAGTTGGCCAAGGCTATTGGAGAGGCTCGGGTTCGAGAGGGAAGTGCCGCCCGTCAGCGTATATTCCAGTTGACCGGGGTGCAGGAAAGTATACGGAATTCGAAGGTCCTCTACCTGCGTGCGCACTTCGCCATAGGGACCATAGAATTTCAGCTTGATATTCGTCGCACCATACGAAAGCGGAAGGGTGAACTTGTAGTAGCCGGTCTGGTCCGCCTTCGTGTAATTGACGAGCGCATCGTTCACATAAAGTTCCACTGTCCAGTCCGGCTGGGTATGATCGCTGATCGTGTACGTGGTGAACGAGGTCTTATAGGAATTATCAATATTCGAAATCTGGAAGCCGACCATGCTGGCCGGCAACTGCATCGTGGTAAAAAGTGCGTCCTGGCGGCCAATGAGAATTTGCCGGACGAGATCGCTGTTCTGCACGGAATACCGCCATTGCCAAGGTAACTCCTGCCAATCTATTTTCTGCCGGCTCTCGCCCTGGAGCGTCACGTCCATATCGCCGCCGAAGAGCTGGCCGCCGCCATAGAGCTGATACTGGGCCGGAGCTGCGCTTGGGCGCACCCCCTGCGTGTACTGGTAGGAACCGGAATAGTCCAGCGTCCCGAGCGAAAAGAGCGAACGTTGAAGGCCGAAGGTCTCGTCCGGCTTTTCCGTGAAGCTGCCGAAGGCACTGAGATTGTTTTTCCGCGCCGCAGCTTCTTTCATTTCGCTTTCGGCGGGAAGCGGCTCGCCGGATTTCAGTTCCACGCTAAGCGCACGGAAATCGAAGATGCACTTGAGGTTAAAAATTTTCTCGAATTCGTCCAGCCGCAGGTAGCCGCCGTCGGAACGAATTACGAACGCATCGGCGCTTAGGTCATAGCGTTCCTGCTGGAACGTAATTGCCCGGGTGGCATTGTCGATCGTATACGGCCGGGCGGGGTCGATATAAAAGCCCGAGAATGAGTTCCCATCCGCCGAGGCATCGCACTTGATATGCGCAAAATTGAAGACGTCCGAAGGCTGGAGATACAGGTCCGGCCCAATGAGCAACGCATTGATATTCGTCGAGCCGATGGCCCGGTTCCACAGCTCGACATCGATCTCGTAATCGCTTTGGGCCTCCTGGGCCGGAGTCGTCACCTCCTGGCCCTTTTCCGGCGTCGGGGAACTGGGAAAGTGGCTTTGCGCCCGGGCGCCCCGCGGCAGCGCGAGGGCCACAGCGAGGGCCAGTACGAGCGCCGCTACGCCGCTTAGGAGCGCGGCGGAGCGAAAATGCGCGGCGGAGCGAAGGAAGCGTCGAGTTCCCACGGACATAATTTAGTGGGCGTCCCTGTGAAAAAGTTCTCGCCGGACGGACCGGATGGAGCCGATTGGTTCCCGTCGCGAATGGGAACGAAAAGTGTCGGGCGTGCCGTGCCCGGTTGGTCCCCATGCATACGTGCCTGCATATTTCCGCTGTTTCTCCCGATCCATTGGCACCCCTTTTGCATTTCTTCTGAAAAACTACCGCCCCTTAAAAATAGCTCAAATTCGCCAATTGTTGCGATTTTACCGTTTTCTATCCACACCCCGATGTGGATAACTCGCCGTTTTTGAAAACCCCATTAATACTGGATAAAGTATATAAAAATGAGTAAAAGAATATGGTTATCAACATAGCGGGAACAAAATCCAAAAGTTTTTGTTCAAATTCGTAATGAATGCTATTCCCGCAAAATGAATTTTGCCCATTCCCCGGACCCCCGGCTTCCGGTCCCCGGCTCCCCGACCCCGGTCCTCGATACCCGCCCCTTACTTCGCCGCGAGGTCCGTCGTGGCGAGCACGCTCTCCTTCGGATTATCGGTCAGCGTCTGGAACTCGAGCAGGAGGCTGCCGGTCTTCGGGTCCACGCCCTTGGGCATTTGATAGGCGACCTGCACTTTGCGCGTCGCCAGATCGGTATAGACGGCGAGGCCCTTCACAATTCCGACCTGCTGCTCGTGCCCGTCCTTGTCTTTGAACATCACGACGAGGGAACCATAGCACTCTTCGTCTCCGGTACGGTTCAGGTTGGCCATGACGACGCCCTTGCCGGAATCCGAGGTCGTGTAGAACCCGCTGTCGAGCGAAACGACCGGTGGCTTCGTCTGGTAATCGACGATGACCGGGATCGAAATGCCGAAAATGGGGCGGAGCGTGAGGCTGATCGTATGGTTGGAGGTATCGCGCACCTGCGTTTCGATGGCCTTCGCTTTATCGATCGACCGGAAATAGAGGTGGGAACGGTATTCGCCGGGCTGAAGCCCCTGCGGTTTCAGGAATTGCACGCGGACTGCCTGGGATTCGTGCGGAGCCAGCGTCACCTGCAACGGAAAATAGCGGACCAGCTTATCGCAATAGGTCGCCGCATACGTGGAGACGCTATCCGGGATTTCGGTGAACGATCCGTCCTCGTTCATCTTGTAATGGACGAGCGAGATCACGAAGTCCGCCGAATCGTTACCGGAGTTAAAGAGCGTTACATTCGCGAAGCGATGCCGGTCATCGAGCACGACGCGCTTCGGGTTAATCATGAGCGCGCCCTGCGCGAGCGCGGTGGAAGCGAGGAGCAGCGACGCAAGGAGTGGCAACGCTACGGGTGCGAGCAGGGTGTGTTTGGTCAGGTTCTTCATCTTAATTGTAATCGAGTGTCACGTAAAAATTCCCGGAGTAACTTCCGCTTTTTTGGTTGGCGTTCACATGGAGCGTGGCGCCAATGGAAATATCTCCTTTGGTGCGAGTGAAGTTGTAGGTATCGGCGGTCATGGTTTCGGTGCCGCCTACGCGCGTGAGCGTGGAGGAGTTCGAAATCGAGAGCTGGCACGTCATGCCATGCCGTGTAAAATTGGAATTACAGTCGTTCGTCTGGTTATCGTCGTCTTCGTTACGGTCGTATTCGTTGTTGTCGTTCGAGCAGTGGTCGTCCTCTTCGCAGTGCGTGGGGTTATCGAGATTGAGTTCGATCTCGGCGGCCTGCGGCGCGTAACCGGGGACCCCGGTATGGCCATAGACGCCCCCGGTGTACGTGGCGATGCTGGAGGTGTTGAGCACGATGGTTCCCGGGCTGGCGCTGGTAAACATCGCGCCAAAGTTCAGGCCTTTGATGACCGTGAACTGGCAGCCCTCGCCATCGTCCTGCGTGGAGTTCGGCACCGAGCGTGGCGCGCGGAGCGAGTCCGTGGGGGTCGCGTGCGCCAGGCGGGGCAGCAAAGCAAAAGCCAGCGCCATGCACAGTGCGATGCTCCGAATTCCGTTTTTGTCAGTCGTTTCCATTGGTTTCTGATGTTCTCGCCGCCTGGGTTCCCGCATTCGCGGGAATGACCGGTTTGCTGTTGCGCGAAGCGCTGCGCGCGTGACGCCCTGTCATCCCCGCGAATGCGGGGATCCACGTTCTCCACTACTAATTGTAATTCACCTCGACCTGGAACGTGTGCGTGTAGAGTCCCGGGTTTGCATCGGAGGGTACGTAGAGCACGCCGCCGATGTAGATCGTTGCGTTGCCGTTGCTATCGAAGGTGGTGTTGCCGTCCACGTCCACATCGTGTACGTGGAGGTCCCAGGAGGGTGTGCCTTCCTTTAAGAGGAACGACCCCGCGGTCGAAGCGTGGAAGCTGTATCCCGGCTCGCCGGTAACGGCAAATTTTGCCATGTGCGGCGGCTTCTGCGCCGTGAGCGTTACGCCCGGATAGATGGAGCTCGGATCGAATTCCTCCGGGCCGGGCGTGAAGCTGTTTCCGTCCTCGGTCCCGTCCAGTGTGACCGTGCCGGTGCCCGAGGGCGGCGGCACCACGTATCCGAATTCGAGGTCCTGAATTTTTGTGATGCCGATGGGCTGCACGCGCTCGCAATGCGCATCGAAATTGCAGCAGTTCCCGCCGTTGTCCTTTTGGGCGCGCGCGTCATGCGTGGTGCCCAGGAGCACCAGCAGAGCCGCGGCCGCCATTCCAAAGAGATTCCAGTTCCGACGCATATTATGGATTTACGATGATAAGATTATAGACATCGCCCTGCGCCGGGGTATTGTCCAGCGTGATCGCAGCAGTTCCCGCGCCCGTGGCCTTTGCGCTCTTGATGAACGTGGCCACGCCTGCCGCGCTCGAAAGCGTCGCGATAATCACCGAGGACGTCCCGGCGATATCGCTGTTCGAAATCGTTACCGTATTGCCCGAAATGGCCCCGGCTTCGGTGGCGCTGACGGTATGAAGCTCCGCGTAATGGTTCGTGGCCGCGCCGCGCAGTTTCGGAGTCGAAACGCTGGTATTGAAAGTGGCCGCGCCGTTGCTCGTCACGAGCCAGTGGTTGCCGGAGCCTTGAATGTCGTAGGCATTCGTCCCGCCAATGTTGA
>JAKAIL010000206.1 GCA_021825235.1 Bacteroidota bacterium
TCGCACCCCCAACCCAAAAAGCCCTCGTACTTCATCCCTCAGTGAAGGGACGGAGCGGGATCGCCTTGCCGCGCAGCCAAACAGTGCCGCTGCCCGACCATATCATTGCGGCCAGCGAGGAGATGCGCGAGATCGTCTCCGTCGTCCGGGCGATTGCGCCGACTTCGATCACGGTGCTCCTTATCGGCGAAAGCGGGACGGGCAAGGAAGTTTTCGCCGAGCTAATTCATGACCTGAGCGAGCGAAAGGGACCGTTCGTGACGGTCAATTGCGGCGCGATACCAGAAGGACTGATCGAATCGGAATTATTCGGGCATGAAAAAGGCGCGTTCACCGGGGCCGTGGGGCAGCGCAAGGGATTTTTCGAAGCGGCGCAGGAGGGAACTCTTTTCTTGGATGAAATTGGTGAGATGCCGCTTGCGCTTCAGGTAAAACTCCTGCGCGTTCTGGAAACCGGGACGTTTACACGCGTTGGATCCACGGTCCTGCAAAAAACGAATGCGCGCATCATCGCGGCGACGAACCGCGATCTCGATCTCGATGTACGCGCCGGCACATTCCGCTCGGACCTCTATTATCGGCTGCGCGCCGTCATGCTGCGCATTCCCCCACTGCGCAACCGCCGGGAGGATATTCCGTTCCTCATTGAGGCGATGCTCGAGGAATTCGTACACAAGCACCAGATTCGCGAAACGCCGCAGCTCGAACCGGAAGCAATCGATTTGCTCATCCACCATGAATGGCGCGGGAACATTCGCGAATTACGAAATACGCTGGAACAATTGGTCGTGCTGGTGTGCGCAATGTCCCCCGCCGGTCGCTGCACTATCACGGCACGCGACGTGCAGCGGTCACTTTCTTCCGACGCCGGAGTGTGGGACGGGCACCTCTTCGAGCGCCCGCTGCCGGCTCCCGCAACCCGCCGTGAGAACCCACAAACGGAACGGGAACTGATTTACCGCGCGCTTATTGAATTGCGCTCGGAGATGGCGGAACTCAAGGAACTGTTGGCAGAAAAAGGAATGACATCCAACAGCCGGGCGCTCCCCGTTACGACCGATGGCACGCAGGCAAAACCCATCCGGTCTCTCGATGATCTGGAAACCGAAGCCATCGAGCAGGCACTGCAATATTATCATGGGAACCGGCGGCACGCCGCAAAGGCGCTCGGCATTAGCGAACGGTCACTGTATCGAAAGCTGAAGGAGAAAGGGCTGGAACAAGGATGAAGGAGTTCACTAAAACAATAGTTCGAATGGTCCTTCCCGCGAATGCGGGAACCCAGATCCTGTTTAGCGGAATAAGGCTTCCTATTAAGCCGAGCGATATGGATTCCCGCTTTCGCGGGAATGACAGTGCAGAATTTCACGGCCTAAATAGAAGATTGTCGAAACTTCGTTTCCTCCTTCGCTCTACCCCCATCATCCTGTTGGCAACATTTGCCGCTTCGTGCTATTCCTTCACCGGCGCGAGCATTCCCCCGTGGATACACACTGTAGGGATCCCACTCGTCGAAGATAATTCTGGCTTCGGGCAGTCCGCAATTCGGCAGGACCTTACGAATCAGCTTATTCAGAAATTCACGACCGATGGTTCGCTGCAAGTAGCCAACCGGTCCGTATCGGATGCGTTGCTGCAGGTGACCATTCCGCCCGTGGGAATTATGGACGAGCCGGTCAGCGTCCGCGCCGGAGAAATCGTTACCACCAAGCGGCTCACGATGAACGTCCATGCCATTTACCGCGACCAGAAAAAACAGAAGCTGTTTTGGGAACGCGATTTCTCGGAATTCTCGGACTATCCCATTAGCGGCGGGCTGGCCGCCCAACAGCAGGCCATCCTAACCGACGAACAGAATCTCTCGCAGGACATTCTCATCGCGGCGATTTCGAATTGGTAGAACAAAACGTGCGCCGCACGGCGCAATCTGTGATCCCGGATGGGCTCGAACCATCGACCCTCTGATTAAAAGTCAGATGCTCTACCACTGAGCTACGGGATCAGTTGGCAATGATGAATTAAGAATGATGAATGATGAAATTCAGCATTGCCGGGCGGCTTGAAACGTGGAAGGCGTCCGAAAAATCCCTGATTCTGTTGAAAATGCAGTAACCTTGACTAACTTTCTCCGGCGCACATTTCCCACTTCCGGTGTTTACCGCCCAACATTATGATGCAGAAAGACTACATCGAAGACTTAAGCAAGCACGTTGGCCAGGAGGTCACGCTACGCGGTTGGCTCTATAATAAGCGCTCCAGCGGGAAGATCCAATTTTTGATCCTTCGCGATGGCACGGGGCTTTGCCAGTGCGTCGTGATGAAGAATGCCGTGGATGCCGAGATGTATGCGCTCGCCAGTTCGCTTGCACAGGAATCGACCGTTGCGATCACCGGCAAAGTCCAGGAAGCGAAAGGCAAAGCGCCGGGGGATGTCGAATTATTCGTTTCGAAGATCGAGGCGATCTCGACAGCGACCGACTATCCCATTACGCCGAAAGAGCATGGCGTCGAATACCTGATGGAGCACCGCCATCTCTGGCTGCGCTCTTCGCGGCCTTGGGCGACGATGCGCGTGCGGGACACCATCATCCACGCCATACGGGATTTCTTTCACAATCGCGGCTTCCTCTGCTTCGATGCGCCGATCCTTACACCCAACGCCGCGGAAGGCACCAGCACACTCTTCGAGACCGAATATTTCGATGAAGGAATGGCGTATCTTTCGCAGTCCGGCCAACTTTATGGCGAAGCGGGGGCGATGGCATTCGGGAAAGTTTATGTTTTCGGTCCGACTTTTCGCGCCGAGCGATCGAAGACAAAGCGGCATCTGAACGAATTCTGGATGGTCGAACCCGAAGTGGCGTTCCTGGATTTGGAAGGCGATATGGAACTCGCCGAGGATTTCGTTCACGAAGTAATCGGCCGCGTCCTCAAGGAACGCGAAGCGGAACTTGCCATCTTGGACGATGGCACCGGCACGCTCAAAGCTCGGTGCGAAAAAGTTCTCAAGCCCTTCATGCGAATGCACTATGACGAAGCCGCTAAGATTCTCGATAAATATTGGGATGAAAAGCTTGCTTCCGGCGAAGAGTTGCCTCCCACATTCAAGCGCTTCGAGTATGGCGATGATTTCGGCGCGTATGATGAGGTGGCGCTCACCTCACTTTACGACCAACCGGTTATTGTCCATCATTATCCGGCATCCGTAAAAGCCTTTTATATGAAGCGCGACCCGAACGAGCCGGACAAGGCACTCGCCATGGACGTGCTTTTCCCCGAATTCGGCGAAATTATCGGCGGTTCCGTGCGCGAGGATAGCCTCGATGTTTTGCTCAAACGGCTCGAAGAACACAACCTGCCCCAGTCGATTTTCGAGTGGTATCTCGATCTCCGGCGCTATGGCTCCGTTCCCCACGCCGGGTTTGGCTTAGGACTTGAACGGCTCGTCATGTGGGTGTGCGGATTGGAGCATATCCGGGAAGCAATTCCCTTCCCGCGCACGCTCACGCGAATTTGGCCATAGTCAGAACCCGGATTGGAAAATGATCATCCCGAAGGACGCTTTCATTCCGGTCGAGAAAGTGCGAGATTACTTACTCGTGCTGCTCGATGCTGACGATAAGTCCGGCTATCTTTCGCTGGCTGGTTACACACGCGAAGATTACTGGGAACTGCTCCGCGACATTCGCGAGCAGCTTCTGCCCGGCGAGGCGGAGTATCAGAGCCGCAACGAATTCGGTGAATATTACGTATTATATGGCAGGCTACGCGGCCCGAATGGGCGCGTTCTTGGCGTGCGGACGATTTGGCTTCGCGAAGTTTCCGGGCGTATTCGGTTTCTAACATTATATCCCGATTAAGGAGGACGTATGAAGTTTGAATTATACAAGCGCGCGGCATTAGCCCGGGATGTTCCCGAACATTACCTGAAAAAAGGCGATGTCGTTCGGGTGATCGACTATCTCGAGGAACCGGAACCAGGATATGCGCTGGAAGTATTCGATGCGCTTGGAAATACCATCGCGGTGTTTGCCGTGCCGGAATCGTATCTGGAAGCGCTCCATGAGGGCGAGGTGTTGCAAGTGCGTCATGCCGGCATACAAGTGCTATGAAATATATTCGATTATCGCGTTCGTCCCTGCTATGGCTGACATCTTCATCTCCTATTCCCGCCAGGATGCCGAGCAAGCTTCGGAGCTTGCCGAACCCCCGCGCCTGCGGGTTTGGCTTAGGACTTGAACGGCTCGTCAGGGGGGTGTGCTGATTGGAGCATATCCGGGAAGCGATTCCCTTCCCGCGCACGCTCACGCGAATTTGGCCATAACGAACCCACAGGCAGCATGTGCTGTTGGCCTCTCCATGGATCGAACATTGGTTTTGACAGCGGTCGTCCATCAGGAAGGTACTTGGTTTGTGGCGGATTGCCCCGAGATTGGAACAGTCAGTCAAGGCGCTTCTTTTGAGGACGCCGTTCATAATTTGAAGGAAGCGACTGATCTCTACCTCGAAGAGTTTGGCGCAACGACACCCGCCCCGATTCGCTCCTGGATCACCACATTCGAGGTCGCTCAGCCGATTCATGCCTAAAACTCCGGTCGTATCCGGCGCAGAGGCGGTGCGTGCTTTCGAGAGGCTCGGTTTCCGCATCGTGCGCCAACGAGGCAGTCACGTAGTCGTTCGAAAAGACTCATCGGAAGGCCCGATGGGTACGACGATACCGATGCACGATCAAATCGCGATCGGAACGCTGAAGGGAATGCTCAGACAGGCCGGTGTCGCGCCAAACGATTTTTGGAAAGCACTGCAATAAGTTCATCCACAAGGTAATTCCTTTTTCACGCGCTAAGACAAATCTACGCTTGACGCCTGGTCCTGATAGATGAGTCACCGCTCCACCGAAAATTTCCTCAGTCCCGCCGCATCGCGCACAAAATAAATACCATTCGCAAGGCGGGAAACATCGAACGTATCGCCTTCGCGAGGGACCTCCAGCGCGCGCCCGAGCGGATCGACGATGGATATGGTTCCCGGCTGATTTGATTATGGCAGAATGGTAAGCAGTGTCGAGAGCGCGCCGTGCGCCGTCGAAAGCCTCACAATGTACGCACCAGCCACAAGCCCGTGCGCTCGGAAGTTCATCGTATGCTCCCCAGAGCTTTGTTCGCCATCCTCTAATCGCGCCACGCGTTCACCGAGCGCATTGAAAACATCAAGGGAAACGTGGGCCGGTGATGGAAGCGTGTATGCGATCGACGTGGTGGAGACCAATGGATTCGGGTAATTCCGCAAACGAAGGGCGGTGATCGGACTTCCTGCGCCGCTTTGCACATCGGCAAAGCCACCGTTCGTTGTGCGAAGAATCGTTCCACCTTCACCAACCGCAGTGCCCGTTGTATCATCGGTGAAGCAAACTGCAAGCAGCGACGCCGTTGTCCCACTCACTTGAGTTACCCACGCTCTTCCGCCATTCGTCGTGTGAAGAATATCGTCACCAACAACGGTTGCGGTGTTCGAATCGACCGCAAACACCGCAAACGGGTTTCCTCCATCCTCGACACCAGACCACGTTGTGCCGCCGTCGGTCGTCTTAAAAACCGGACCGAATGGAAACTCGTCCGGATCGCCAACGGCAAAGCCAGTGTTCGCGTTGGCAAAAGAAACACCCTTGAGACCATTGTCGAAACCACCTCCTTCCCTCTGGATGATCCAGGTAGCACCGCCATTCGTCGTATGGAGAATGGCTGCGAAGCCACTATCGCTCGGCCCTCCCACAACAGTTCCAGTGTCATCGTTGACGAATGATACGCCGTCAAACACGGTTGGTATGCCATAGTATGGATGGCTATATGGATTATCAAGGCTTGTCCATGTCGTGCCGCCATTCGTTGTGCGAAGAACCGTTCCGGAATCGCCAACGGCGAATCCCGTGCTCGTACTCGGAAAGCACACGCTCTCCAACGCAGCCATGGTCCCACTTTCCTGCTTTTGCCACGTCCCTCCGCCGTTCGAAGTGCGCAGAATCGTTCCGGCGTCGCCGACCACGGTCCCGGTATCCGCGGATGGGAACGACACGGCGACGAGCGCAGCCTGCGTGCGACTCGATTGTTTTAGCCATGTTACTCCGCCGTTCGTCGTATGCAGAATCGTTCCGTAGTCGCCGACCACGGTTCCGGTATCCGCATTGGTGAAGGAAACGCCCCAGAGGCCGGCAGTTGTCCCGCTCACCTGCTTCACCCATCCCGAGGATTGGCCGAAAGCGTTTGGAATGCTCGCGAGTAAGGTGAAGAGTGTTACGCCAGCTACCAATTTCATTCCCATAAGATCTTCGAATGCTGTAAGCTCATCAAAGCAACGTATTAGGAACATTTTGCCACACTGGAACGTGCGCGCCAAGTCCGCGAAAGTTGTTCGGACCTTCGATTCATTTTAAGTGATGAGCTGCAGCTACCGCTCGATGGCAAACTTCCGCAGTCCCGCAGCATCGCGCAAGAAATAGATACCATTGGCGAGGCGCGAAACATCGAAAGAGTCACCTTCGCGAGGGACCTCCAGCGCGCGGCCCAGCGGATCCACGATGCAAGCAGTGCCGTTCGCGCCGACGACGTGCAGTTCATTGGATGCCGGATTGGGATAGACGAATGCCGGGCTTGCCGCTTCGGGGCCGGCGACCGCGGCGCTCCCCGGCAGATAATACACATCGATCTCATACGGATGAATAGTGGACTCGCCGAGACTCGAAGTGTCAGCCGTAACCTCCACCTGCACGCCGGCTTTCGTATAATAATCGTAATTTACGACATTGTGATATGTGGCAGGGTACCCGATATTCTGCGTGGCCGAGAAGTCGATCGTTGTGACCCGCAGGCATGGATAGCTCACGGGTGAAATCCCATTGTTAACGACGAGTGAACCGAAGGCATCGCAATCCACGATAATGCTATCCCAGGTGATTTGCTCATATAGTTCCGATGTGTCGCGCCTCGAAACGTACGTCCAATGGGAACCCAGCGTAAATGGGAATTCGAACCAGGGCCGCGGCGGGATATAATGCGGCGTATCCGGCAGGTTCGATCCCGAAAAAAAATTGCCATCGTCGAAGAACATGGAATTGGTAAGATGGAAGAACGAATACTGGAATCCATATTGATTGAAGACCCATTCCGAGTAGGGATCATTATTGAACAGACTGTCGAAACTGCGGGCGTAGGGCCATATTGGATCTCCCGGCGAGTTCACAGGCTGGAAATAGTTCACATAATAAATAGAGTCCACTGAAAAAGTCATCTAAAAGATTGTGGAAAACCTTGGATTCGGCATCTCGTAGATTGCTTAGCCCCTGTTACTTCCGAACTTCCGACGATCATGCTACCCCACCCAACTCATCAACAGCC
>JAKAIL010000207.1 GCA_021825235.1 Bacteroidota bacterium
GATTTTGCAGTTGCCCATGGCGACCATGATCATCGCCGCCGCCTCGCTGCCGCTCGCGATCATTTTCGTCAAAGCCATGAAAGTCTGGGGCGCGCGCCCCGCGCGTATCGGCGTGTTGGCATTCGCGCTGAAGGTCGTTGGCCTGCTCTTTATTTTCATTTGGGTGCGCTGGTCGCTTCCACGGTTTCGGTACGATCAACTGATGAACCTGGGATGGAAAGTCCTGCTGCCACTCGGTATTCTGAATATCGTGTGGACGGCGTTCGAGAAAATGTACCTGATGCAATAATGGCTGTTAGGCCGAAGCGGCGTCTCGAGTTTCAAATCGATAAGCTCACGCGCTCTGTCGAAAATCTGGCCACAGGCGAATCCTTCGAAACAAAAGGGATTCAACTGACTTTGAATGATAAGCAGTTGCTAAAACTATCGAAGTGGTCCTTCAATTGGGAACATGACTTGAACCAAGTTGACAGGGAAGTCTATGGTCTTGTCTTAAGGAACTCCTTCAATCTGCTTCAAGGTCTTGCGAGCGCGGAAGCATTCAGCGATCATCTTTACCTGCACTTACTCGAAAGTGCTTCATTTAATCGCGGCCCCGAAAAGCGATACGCAGGTGTGGCTGGCAATTTGGTTGCCTTTCTCTGCAAAGTATCGTTTGAAAAGAGATTCCGTGGGAATCTTGTCTTTGAACCAAAAACAAAGCTCATTCGACATTATGAAGAGTCCCTTGGTGCTAAACGAATTACCCGGTCTCGGATGTTTATTGGTACACCGGAAGCACGTCGACTGGTGTTACAGTACTATCCGGATTTTCCGTATGATCAATTTTGAGAAATTGAAGCATTTCGATATGGAGGTGGTCCATAGCACTCCGACAGCGGAGGAGCTACGAGAAATCAGCGCCTTCCTGAAAGAACATCGCTCGAAGCAGGTACCGAATCGCAAGGCGAGCATGCGCCGTGCCTCTGAGGATAAGAACCTGAAGCGACCAGCAAAATTGCTCGAGAAATAGACACAAATGCCTACAACATCGAAATACAATAATCCGGCGCTCCAGCGCAAGCTAACGTTTTGGGAAAAACTCTATCTTCCCGAAATCATCCGTGGTTTGTTTACCACCTTTAAGCACCTTTTCCGGCCGAAGTTCACGCGGCAATATCCGGAAGAGCGGTGGGACCCACCGGCGTCGTTTCGCGGCCGCCCGGTGCTGGTGATGGAAGACAATGGCGTGGAACGCTGCGTAGCCTGCGGCCTCTGCTCGCGTGTCTGCCCGCCGCTTGCGATTGAAGTGCGAGCAAGCGAGACGGAATTACTGAAGGAGCGCTATCCGGTCGTTTTCGAGATCAACATGCTGCGCTGCATTTTTTGTGGCTATTGTGAAGAAGTGTGCCCGGAAGAAGCCATCATTATGAGCAAGGACTACGAATTATCGTTCCGCGATCCGGCCGATGGCATTTTTGGAAAAGATAAGCTCCTCATTCCAAAAGCGCAACTCAAGGACCGGCTCGATTTTCTTGCAGCGATGAGAAATTAGAGTCATGGATCTCGAAGAACTTCGGAATTATTGTTTAGTCAAGCCCGGAGTTACGGCGAGTTTTCCGTTCGGCGAGACTACGCTCGTCTTTAAAGTGCTCGATAAGGTGTTTGCGCTCGTCGCGCTGGACGATAGTCCACTCTCGATCAACCTAAAATGTGACCCGGAAGTAGCCATTGAACTCCGCGAACGGTATGGTTCGGTCCTTCCGGGTTATCACATGAATAAGAAGTATTGGAACACCGTGTTGCTCGACGGAAGCATTCGTTCCGATCTTATTCGAAAATGGATCGACACCTCGTATGGACTCGTCCTTGCCGGGTTGCCAAAGGGGAAGCGCCTCGCGCTGGCACGTAATTCTCCGTAAAACCGTTCCCTCGCTCCCTTCGTTTTTTCTCGCCGTATTCCTCAAGAGCGTTGAGACCTTCTATTCTTTTCTTTGTACTGCTGCTCCTGAGCGGTTTGACGACGCGCGTGTCCGCAACGGGCGAGATCGCCTTCATTCGAGCTCCCGCGGAAATTGCTGCCGGTGACGATGTAACGATTATTATTTCCGCTTCCGCTCGGGAGAACTCCGTGGACCGAACGCTTGCGTTAGAGTTCCCATGCACCTGGAAGTTCAAACGGGCCTGGCGGGTGGAAGCGGGGAGCGATCATACGGATAAAATCGCGCCATACGGGGGAGTCCGCGCACTGCTGGCTGCGGAACCAGGACAATCGGTGATTGCACTTGCGGATTATACCAAAGATTTCGATCCCCATGCGGCCGGGATCGGATATTTTGTGGTATTTTCGACGGTCGCGACAAAAGGGGACGACCGTGCCACTGTAAAAGCTGCACTGGTGGAACGAACGTCCCCCGGGGCACCCCAGGAGTTCGATCCCAAAACAAAACGTCCCATCCCGCAGGAACACAACTGGCGAATGACCTTCCCAAGCCAGTACGATTTTTCCTTCGCATCCATTACGAGTAAAAGGCTTGTCGCTTCGGTTGACATCGAGCAAGTGCCTCGAACGGAGCGTGCATTAGTTGTCAGCGGCGCGCATGCGGGCGTTGCTCCGTTGCGCGTTCGGCCCGACTTGTTCGAAGAGTATTTTCATCATCCGTTCAGTATCGAGTTTTGGTTTCGGACCAATGCTGCTGACGAAACGCTTCTGCATTTCACGACTAACGGGGGAAGCTTGCGGCTGGCAATCGGATTGTTGGGACAACCAATGCTCACGGAGATCGGAAGAGAACGCAAGACGCTACTCGCCGGACGTGCCATTACAAATGATGGTGCGTGGCATTGCCTCGTGCTGTCCTGCGATTCACTGGGAACGTTGCGCCTCTTTGTCGATGCAGAACTTTCGGCGGAGAATCGAGAACGAGGTGCATTTGACGGAATTACTGCTGCCGACATCGGAGACTCCACTTCTGCCAACAAAGATTTCTCGCTGGACGAATTATGCTTTGTGCATGGCGCATATCGCGAAGCGGAGCAATTTGCGAGCAGAATGACCTCGGCATTGCCAGACTCAGCGTTCCCTCCGTTTGCAATGTTTCATTTCGATGATTTTGCATGGCGCGCCTTTTCCAGCGTTCCAGAAACGGCGCCGATCTATTTTACGCTCGACAGCGCGACGACGATACGTGAGACTACTTCCCCGGTTCAAATGGAACCTGTTTTGCTGATGGTGGAAATGCCTTCGCCCAGCACGGTGCGCTTGCGGTGGTCGCGCACGAGCGAGCAGGGCATCAAAGCGTACGAGCTTCAATTGCGGGTTGGTGCGTATGGGCCGTTTGAAACGTTCTCCTCGATCACGGCACGGCATGGCTTGAAGTCTCCGGAGCGTGGAAAACCTATCATTTCCTGGGAAGAATACAATACCTCCGAAGAATTACCACAGCTAAACCGCAATATTGATCTTTACTTTCGAATTGCAGCGATTGGGTTTAATAAAAATGATCCTCCACAATATAGCCTGCCCGTGAAAGTAGAGTATGCCACGGACCGCGATATTTTTGTAGAGCAGAACGATCCGGAACCCTTTCAGGATAGCACAAGAATTGCGTTTACACTCACCAAGCCGGAGGTCGTCCGGCTATCGGTCTTCGATATGATCGGTCGTGAAATTGTCGTGCTGGTGAACGCCCGGCTCGACCCAGGCCGGCATGTCTATACGCTCGATGCTTCCCAATGGCCCGCTGGAATCTATTTTTATAAGGTGACTACGGCCAGGGCTACTATCACCAGAAAGATGACGCTGATTAAATAAACCAGGTTTTCGCGGATTGGATGGATTACGCGGATTTGGTGTTTGCATTTACGCTCATATCGTACCACGCTATCATTGCAGATCAATCCGAATAATCCATCGAATCCGCGTAATCCAGGTTCTGGACTTCGCATTATTTTCTTCGGTACGCCGGAATTTGCCGCCCATATTCTTCGGGAGTTTGTTCGGAACGGTGAGAATGTAGTAGCTGTGGTTACTCTCCCGGATAAACTGCAGGGCAGAGGAATGAAGTTAAAACCGAGCGCGGTGAAGGAGAGAGCTTTGGAACTTGCGATACCCGTGTTAACCCCCGAAAAGCACCGCGATCCGGATTTTCTGAATATGCTGCGGGCGTTCAATGCAGATGTATTTGTGGTGGTGGCCTATAAAATTCTTCCGAAGGAGGTTTACGAAATCCCGCGATTTGGTACGTTTAACATTCATGCTTCGTTGCTGCCCAAATATCGTGGGGCGGCGCCGATAAACTGGGCGATCCTCACGGGAGAAACGAGGACCGGGATTACGACCTTCCTCCTCGATGAGAAAGTGGATACTGGCCAAATGCTGCTACAAGAGGCGATTCCAATTGGGCCGGATGAAACAGCAGGGGAGTTGCATGACCGCCTCATGATACTTGGCGCCAATGTGGCCCTTCATACCTTGCAGGGACTTGCCAGTGGCTCGCTCCGTCCCGTGCCACAGACCAATGAAGGAGCCAGCCCGGCCCCAAAATTGTTTCCAAAGGACTGCGAGATAGATTTCCAGCGGCCGGTACTGGAGGTCCATAACTTCATTCGAGGGCTATCGTTTGTAATTGCTCGGACCGATGCTGAAGCCGAAAATGCCTTAAGTGAAAGCCGAGCAGGAGCAGCATCCGGCGCATGGACCACTGTAGGCAAAACGAAATTGAAATTACTGCGAACTACGCTTGCAGAGGATGTACCAGAAAACCTGAAGCCGGGCGCCTGGGGGATTTCACCCAACGGCAAACGGCTTTTTGTTGGAGCAGCCAATCGAGCGCTTGAAGTTTTGGAACTCCAGCGCGAAGGAAAGCGAGCGATGAGCGCCGAAGAATTGCTTCGAGGAAACCGCAATCTCTTTTCTCCAACATAGATGAAGGATCGGATCTGGCCCTTCAGAATTTTAGGACTTTAGCACGTTAGTACAAACCTTACCCCATGCTTCCTCTAAAAGAGTACCCTTTTGCCGCGCGGCCCATGATTGTGGCCCATCGCGGCGATACTTCCTTTGGCGCGGCCGGCAATAGCCTCGACGCCATTGCCTCCGCGCTCGTTTCCGGTGCCGATATGGTGGAAGTGGATGTTCAATGGTCCGCGGATGAGGAATTCGTTTGCTATCACGACGAACTTCATTCCGGGCTGCAGGGGCCGGTTTGGCAATCGACATTTCGTGAACTAAAAGGGAACGGTGTAGCATCACTCGTCGAAGTGCTTTCGCTTGGGAAAGACAAATCGTATTTCAATCTTGAAATAAAGGAATATTCCGCCCGCGACCCAAAACGGTTCATGCACGCACTCGTGCAATTGCTGACCGACTTGCGCCTGGACGAAGATGTGCTGTTTTCATCGTTTCGGCCCGATTACCTGCGCGAAGCCGGCTGGACGATTCCCACCTGTATTATCCATCCCGATGAAGCCATGCGGGATTTATTTACCTTTCGGGCATATAACGATCCCATCGTGCTGGAGCGTCCGCTCGAAAGCTATCTTCCTTCGGAACTAATGGAAATTGCTCGCGCCACAGGTTATGCCTGCCAAATTTCGGAACTTACACCGGAGGCTCTTCGCGATGTTCAGCAGCATAATATCTTTCTTGGAGTTTATCCAATCCAAACGGAGCTGGAATTCGATCAGGCGGTCGCGCGCGGTGCGCGCGCACTCGTCTGCGAGCAGCCGCGCGAATTTGCCGCGCTCCGTAACACAAGGTTTCCCATTATTGCATAAGATTCGCTTACATCCATGAACACTCGATTTCCCTTCCGGCTCATTCGAAGTACCTCACTTGCAGCATTCTCTCTCCTTGCCTTAGTATTTCTTTCCGGCCCATCGGTCGCTCAGACCCCGCCAAGTCCGTGGACAAGTTCCGATGTTATTCAGCCGGAAGTATTGGCCAAACTGCTTGCGGGAGCGCATAAGCCGCTTATCTTTCAAGTCGGCTTCGAGTTTCTCTACAAGCAAGGACATATTCCCGGTGCCCAACACACCGGGGCGGGACGCGATGCGGACGGCATCGAAAACTTAAAGAATGCCGTGAGTAAGGTCTCGCGCCATCGCCAAATTGTGCTATACTGTGGCTGCTGCCCCTGGGACCATTGCCCGAATGTTCGTCCCGCTTTTCTGGCTATGCAACAGTGGGGGTTCAAGGATGTACGGGTCCTGTACTTACCGCATAATTTCGATATCGATTGGATGCAGAAGGGCTATCCTACGGAGAAGTAGGACTCAAACGTCTTATCCCTGTTGCTTTTGCCATGTATCGAACGATTCGCGTTCGTAGGCATGGGTTCCCATATAGGTAAGGATTTGCGCGAAATCCTTTGGCGGGACGTAACCGGGTATTGACTCGATGACTGAACCGTTGCTGTCCAAAAACAGAATCGTGGGATATCCCGTAACATTCCAGGTATTCGCAAGCTGGCGGCCCGTAACTTCTTTTCCTTCGAAGGCATGGAGGTCTTGCGATTCCGCATTAATCTTTGTTGCCGCAAAATAGGTCTTGAGGGCGGTCTGAACAGCCGGCGAAGGATAGACATCATGGTCGAGCCGCTTGCACCAGACGCACCAATCGGTGTACACATCTACCATCACAAGCTTATGCTGTGTTCTCGCGGTGGAGAGAGCTTGTTCAATGGGAACGAACAACCCAGCTTCCGAAGTGTTTGACGCGCCTCCCGATTGAGAACCCAATACCGAAGCCGTCGTTGAGGTCGCATTCGTTTTACAGGAACTGCCGGTACATAGTCCTGAATATTTTACAATAACGAGAGCGGCTACTATTCCTACAATGCCTAACGTCCAAGCTTTCATATTCTTACTTTCTTATGTCTAAATAAATCCTACAATGGGAGAACACGGAAGATCTCGGAAAGGTCGCAGGCAACAGAAGCGGCAAGGGTATGGTTAAGCTCGATGATGAATCGGCTCGCACAAGAGAAATCGCCATATTTATTGCAACACGCGAATAATCCGGTGGATTGGTATCCCTGGGGGGAGAAAGCATTTGCGAAAGCTCGCGCTGAAGGCAAGCCCATTTTTCTCTCCATCGGTTACAGCACGTGCCACTGGTGTCACGTGATGGAACGCGAAAGCTTCGAAAATGTGGACGTTGCAAAAGTATTGAATCAGTACTTTGTCTCCATAAAGGTGGATCGCGAGGAGAGGCCGGACGTGGACCAGGTTTATATGTCGGTACTGCAAGCGATGGTGGGTTCCGGCGGCTGGCCGATGTCGCTATTTCTCACGCAGTAGTTTC
>JAKAIL010000208.1 GCA_021825235.1 Bacteroidota bacterium
TGGTCTTTGCTGGTAATCCCGAGATCAACCCCGATAGTTTTGTAGTCGCCCAAAAACTGCCGACGCAGCGTGGCGCACGCACAGTGGCACTGGATACGCACACGAACGACGTTTATACGGTGACCGCACAATTTGGCCCGGCGCCTGCAGCCACTGCGGAACAACCGCATCCCCGACCGACCATCATCCCTGGAACCTTCGTACTCCTCAAGTATGGGCCACCCAAGTGAAGGCTGTGCATTTCACAACATCTTAAGCATGAGAGGCATTACTAACCAGAATAAGCAACACAACAGCGAGGACCCCATACAAAACATACTGCCACGTTGACATCGTTATGGCACTTTGGGCAACAGCATCCGCTTGCCGTGTATCCGTGGCAATTTGTGCAGGCATTGTTGCCGTAAGGGCATGCGCATCATAGGCATTCAGGTCGCCCGGTGCGGGCTTTCCCTTGAAAATGCGAAACGTCTTGATGGACGAATGTTCCGTCTCCGTGGAAGAATAATAATTGCTCGAAGTCGAAGCTTCCGCCCTCGTCGTGTTGGGGAATACCGAACCAACTGGCTGCACCGTATTATTGACTTTCGCATCGTTATCCGTACTCCCGCCGCTTGTCGTAGAAGTATTCGTCCCCTCCTTTTCATCAACGATAGCAAAATAATCGCCGCCGTGTTCGAGTGTCACTTCGGCTGCACGATAGAGTGCTTATCGGTCTACTTGTTCCAGGCTTGTCTCGGGATTACCAGCAAAGACCACGCGATTGGTGCTATCGCCTAACGGCATGTCGCGGTATCCATAGCCATCTTCACTGGCAGGAACATACGAGGTTGGTCGAACCGGCGCGCAGGATGCAACGACAATCGTTAAAAGCAAAAGAATAAAGAAGGCGCGACGCATGGGAATTGCAGGTTAAATCAAGGCGGGAAATTCTGTATCGAGATTAAAAACAAATGGTCACCGGAAATATACATCCGGTGACCACAGTAAGTTCTCGCAAAACGTGAAGAGCTACCTCGTCACTATGACTTGCTTGGCAATTCCATAGCCCGGAGCTGAGAGATAGATCGTGTAGAGACCGCTCGGCAAGTTCGAGGCATCGATGGTTGTTCGATAGCCGCCCTTCGCATAAGGCTGGTCCTTCAGAATGGTCTGGACCGGCTCGCCGAGTGCATTGAAGAGGCGCATGGTAACCGGGGTCCCATCTTGCTGCACGAAGAAATCCACATTAGTTGTGCTGAAAGCCGGATTTGGAATAACATCCCCAATCGACACGACCGGCAGACCTCCTTTGAGATAGTCGCGGAGCGTAGCATCGCCACAACTGTTAAGCCCATAGAATGAACCGGAAACCACCGCGGCACCAACCCAGCAGGCCGAATCCTGATTCTGGTCGAGAAAGGTAACATTCTCCACTTCGAACGGAGAAATTGAATCCTTCGCGACCACGTATTGCCAATTTGCGGTCACAATTGTACCGGAATCGATGATCGGCGTAGCGCTCGTGAGCCGCAGTGTAAGCAGGTTATACCGGCTATCCGTTGGATCCGGAATCGGCTTTGCATTCGGAGTTTGGTTTGTGATACCCGCGGCAGTCGTGATGCCATTCTGTAACGGAATGAATTCATCGCCCACATACCGAATGGTAAACTGCACGCCATAGACTTGCGCGATGGTATCGAAGGAATGGCCAATCTGGATCGGAGTGGCAACGTCCTCCGCCGTCACCGCCGAATACTGTCCGTTTGCCGTCAATACCGGGTTGCGCATGGTCACTTGGTTCGTAACCTGATAGCCAATGCCTGTTAAAGTATCTGTTCTTTCGAACGGACGATGTTGTCCTTTCGTCGTATCGAAATAATAAAATATCACTCGCGCAGATATAGCATTATCGCTAGCTTGAGGAGTGAAGAGCACTGGGAAGGACATTTGCTGCCCTGGCATGAGCGTGGTAGAAAGAACCGTGTCCTGCATACCATTCGGCAGGAAGGCAAAGCGATTCGCATAGGCCCCGCCGGATTCATTATCCATGATCACGACCGAATCCAGGAACACCGGCTCGGTCCCGGTATCGGCTGCGAAGATTGATGCCTGATTATCCCGACAGATGTAAGTTACCGGGAAATTATGCCCATTATCCGCTACCAGTACAGAGGATGACGAACCAAAAACCATGGCCGTGGTATCGGAGCAAGGATTATCACCGCAATGTAAGATTCCGCTCGATGCGCCGCCATCATGCTTCGCGGTAAATTGGATAACGACCGTATCGAACATATTGGGCGCCAGCGTATCGCCCTGCTGCGGTCCGCTTAGTATCTTAAAGTCGGGGCTATTCACGCCGATCGAATTGAAATCGAAGTTCGTATCGCCGCTATTCAAAAGCACGAACGATGCCGTTACCACAGAATCCGGCGTAAGCGAACCGAAATTGTAGGACGACGGTGTGATCGAAAGAATTGCATGGCGAATGATACCGGTGCAATTCAAGTCATCGCTGTATCCCGTCCCTCCGGCATCGTGAGCTGAGGCAATAATTTGCGCGAGGCGATTTTGATACCCAGTCGTAGGATCGGGCTTGAATTGAATATCGACCAGAATAGAATCTCCTTTAAGAAGCTGGAACGGTGCAAAGGTGGACATCGGATTACCGTTATAGGCAAGGACGGTAAAATCTTTAGCATCATTTCCTGTAACCTTAAGCGAATCGACAGTAAGGTCTGCACCATCGCTACCGGTGGAGGTGTTGTCGAGCCAAACGTGCTCGGTGTCGTATGCCTGGCACTCGACGGTAAACTGTTGATTGTGCCAAGACCAACTCAAACCTGCCGCTCGGCCGTAGCCAAGAAGCAAAGAAGTATCCTTGTTGTGCCGCGCATAGATACTTCCCGGATTGATATTCGTCCCCCAATTCATTTGGCTGTTGCTCGGCCCTTTCTGCGATGGATGGAAACAGAAGCGCATGTATTGGAAAATACCACCAGGTTGAATGGTATCCGGAATGGGACCTGCGAATGTGTAGTCCGGATTGTTGAATAGATGATAATTGCTGTCCAGCACAAGTGGAGCATCGCCCACGTTCCGGATAGCAATATTCGCACATGCCGTATTGCCGACGGTCACGTTTCCAAAGTCATGATCCTCGGCCTCGATAATTGGAGTCAATCCCTTACCCTGAAAATAGAATATCGTATCGATACACCCACCCACGACCATCAGGCTATCTCTGTGCATGTTCGTATCCTGCGGCGAAAAGCAGAAGTCGAAGACCACCGAATCGCCAGCCTTGAGATTTGCGGGTAGCGGTGGATTCGTCGTAATATTGAACAGGCTCGGCGTATTGAACATACTATCGAAAACGTTCACGTTGGGAAGGTTGCCCGTTGAAGTAACATGGAATGTAGCCGTCCGGCATTGCTGGTCTAAGACCAACGTATCTGGTAAGGCAACCTTATTGGTAGAAAGCGCAAGTGACGGAGCCTTGTAGATGAGTTGGATAATCGTGTCATTGCCGGAAAGATCGACTGCATAGAGCGCTGCATAGGCATCTTTCGATGGATCGTTCACCTGGATAATGACCGAAAGGCTTGTATCGCCAACGACAAACGGTGGTGCGGTCGGATTTTGCGGATCTGTGCCGGTTCCCACAAGCCTGCAATTATAGCTGACTTGCGGCGGCTTGATAATGTAGCCGCTTGGATCGTTCAGTAACATGACATCGGCAATACCACCGCCGGTGCCACCCTCATGAACGAGCACATTCCACTGGCCGCAACTCGGTACAATATCTGCTTTTGGCGGATTCGGAACCGCGTGGGAACCATAATATTGCCCCGTGGGCGCACCATAGCCAAAAATGTCTTTATAGCGGGTTTCAGTACGTCCATAGGAATAGCAAACGAATGGCGTGTTACCACTAATAATATAACTTCCCGCCGGCATTTTCAAGGTCAGCCCCACTAATTCCGGATGATTTGGAATTTGGTAGGTCCGCGATGGGGTGTACGATTGCAGCGCACCGGAACTCGCATTATTCCGGACAATGGTAATGGCCCGGAGCGAATCCTTATTGGTAATGATATTGATAAACTGGTACCCATTATAATTACTGTTCGGCGGGACCATGAAGACAGTGCTTGTCTTCCAATAATTGATGGGCACGAGATCGATTTCGCCCTCAGCACGATAACTTGTTTCATCCAGCGGATTTGCTCCACCACCGCTTTGCGGCGTGGCGCCCTTGCCACCCCCAGGCCCCACCTTGCGGTTCGGGTTAAAATCGTGATGACCCTGGAAATACGTGTACTGGACCGCATAGAACTTTTTCGGGTTACCCAACGGATCGTTGGAACTTGGGTCCGTCAGTAAGTCCAGAGGATCGGTGATATTGTCAAATTCGGTCGGTTGATAGAGAAGGACATTATTGGGTCCGAATTTCTGCGGAGGAGTACCAAGTTCCCAATAATTCATGGAAAGACCCCTTGGATCGTTCGTAAACATGCGATACATATCGCCATCACCGGCGATCGTAACATCGGTGATCGAAGCCGGCATCGTGGGAATCGAGGGATAGTCCGAACCCCAATCAACTACCGGCGACATTTCTTCTCCTACCTCATCCCGAATGTCGTTATCCAGTGTCGTCCAGTATCCGGAAGGATAGCCAATCATCGCGCGTTCCTCGCCACCCAAAACAACAATGGGTTTATCAGCGACGACCGTGGAACCAGACATGTCATCCGAAATATCGATGGAATTGGAGCGTACCCAATAGACCTGCCCACGGTGCATCGTGAGCGTTACCGGATGGGGAGTCCCATTGCTACCCGCTCCCGTCTGGCAGCCAGTAATTCCTAACCCAGCCGTGGTTGCATTGGGAACGAAGGTCACCGTCGTGTTATCGTACGGCGCGATGATCATAAACTCGGAACTGGAGGAATCGCGGTTCACAAAGCCGGGATTATCGGCCAATGGGTTATCATTGTATGCCGCAACAACATAGCTTTTGCCCAGGGCCGCCGTCGGAATGGCCTGATACATCGAGCCATTGCTCGAACCGTCCGTATAGACCTGCACGCTGATCGGGTACTTGGAGGTAATATGTGCCGATTTGTATTCAAGCACTTCCCCAGGTCGGCTCGGAACGATACTGGCCGGATCGATACGGACTTCCTGGCATAGCCCTTTCATCAAGACTAAGTTCTGACCGGATAATTCATTGCCGGAACTATTGAAATAATGGATAGTAACTTTATTGTTATCCGTGTATGAGCAGATGAGAAAATAGGCCGCGGCATTCCCTGTCGAGAAATACGCCCCGTGGACAATACCAGGCATCATGCCCACAAAAAAGTCCGTTCCATCGGAATTGATACCGCTCGTGGCAGTTTGCGCCAAAGCACGCTTTGGATTCGCAACGAATATGGCTAAGCATCCCGTGATGAGGATGCTCAGAACAATACGAAAGGATTTCCAGGAAGCAGGAGTGGCAGCCCGAGGCACGCAAGTGGAAGATGGCATGCCGGAACTCGATTTCTCTTTGCGCTCGTGCTGGTGTTCGTTGCCGGCTGTTACAACGGTCCGCCCCAGTACGGTAGCGGTTTCTTGTTTGGTTAGTGTCATGGGTTATTCCTTTCTACATTAACAGCTGTTCATCACGGTGCATTCGTGAACCTCACAAACAGTTCAAAAGTGCCACCGCCAATTCCGGAGTGCATAGTGTGCTCGGTTCAAGAACGCACGAATGCACCACGGTTACATTAATTCGAACCCTTTATGTTATTGACCAAATCGGGCGTTTCAGAAGAGAGATAGTGGGACTTTGTGGCAGATTCATTTGTTCATGAGCCATGCGAAGCTTCTGGACTCTCTCCCCGAGAATAGCAGCGCTTGCCTGCGGTTCTCTCCTTTTTTTCTTCTTCGTTGCTACCGGTCAGGCTCAGCAGTACCACTGGCGGCGAGCCTATTTTCCCAAAAACAATACCGATTCCTGGACGTCGATTGCCTTCAACCCTCTCTCGCATGGCCGCATTATCTTCGTCGGACCCGATTTTGTCGGTGGCGTCTTCCGTTCCGATGATGGTGGCCTGACCTGGACTTCCTACGATTCCCTCCTCGACCCAAGCGGCATTGCCCTTAGCTATATTCATCAGATTTTCGTTCTCCCTAGTGATACGAACATTGTGTTCGCCATCAGTCCGGAAGATTTTTATCGTTCCACGAATGGCGGCCGCACCTGGAACGACCTGTTCAACCACGACACCTTGGGCGGTAACTATTTTAATTTTGGCGGCATTGGCGCCGAGTGCCTTGCCTATAATGCCAGAGAAGATGCCCTCTACTATGGGCAGGACGTTGCCGGAGTGGTCTGGCGCTCGACCGACCATGGCGCGAATTGGACCGCGGAGGATACTGCCCACATCGATTCCATTCAGGTCTATTCCATGGACGCATCGCAGGACGTGCCACCGGAACTTATCCAAAGCAGCCAAATCCCGCAAAGTAATTTGGGATATTCGACGGACTTCGGTGCTTCGTGGAACCTCACGTTTTTCGGGACCGAGTTCGTCGAGACACCGAAGATTGTGTATTCCTGGTATGCGATGAATCCCGCCACCGGAAAGCATGACGTGGCAATCGTGCAGCGATGGCCTACCAACGATTCCTCGCTGGTTGCAACCACGGATGGAGGACGCACCTGGAAAATTCTGAATGCTCCCGCGCGGTTATGGGGGCTGGATATCGATCAGCGAGCCAGCATGCTTTCGAAGCCGGGTGATCCGGCCTATCCACTGCCCCTACATATATTTACCGGACTCTTCGATGTTCGCCAGGACACCATCCCGAATGGCATGGTCCAGGAAACCACCGATGGAGGGATTTCCTGGCATTCCATAAATTTCCCCAAGGGAATTATTGGTGACACGGCAAATCCTTTCGTTCGAGAAATTTGGGTATTGAAATACGATACCAGCACGGGTCGCATAATCGTGGCCGCCGACTCCGGGGTTTATATTGGAGACACAGTTCCATCGGTTGCACCACCGCTCGATACCTCAATCCACTACTCTGAATCGGAAAATCTAATTACTATATCTTCCGCATTTCTCATCGAAGCCTTCCGGATTTATGATGTCCTGGGCCGGGAGTTGTTCGAAACTTCACCAATGAGAAGCACTTATAGCATGGACATTGCTCAATACCCGCGCGGTACCTATGCAATCGAGGCGGATGTTCAGGGC
>JAKAIL010000209.1 GCA_021825235.1 Bacteroidota bacterium
TCTCAGTACGCTATCGTTTTGGGAAAGCGCTGCCGGAAGTATTCCAGGTTCCGGCACCGTCTTCAATTCCGTTCCCAAGACTATATACGCCGAATCTATGGTGACAGGAATGCAGTTCCCACAATATGCATTGAACCGAAGTGTATCGCCGCAGGGATTTGGAGTCCAGCGGATCGTATCGGTATTCATGGTAATGGATGGCCCGAGCGTTCCATCTCCACCATCGGTTGTTTTCCAGACTCCGCCGGAGTCATCGAACGCATAAACGACCTGCCCCTGACAGCCGGTAGCCGCAAAGCGTGAATCGCGGCTATTCGAAGGGCCGCCGATCCAATGCCAGGACGCGCCAAGGTCATCGGAACGGTACAGTCCTGGTGGAAAATAGACACCATAGTTTTCGGTATCCGTTTGGATGTAGAGCGTATTACCGACGCCGGTAATCGTTCCGGTGAACGCGATATTCGGGAAATAATATCGCTGGCTCCAGGTATTGCCTCCATCGGTGGACCAATGGATCGCCTGATGTGGAAGCCCATACTGCGATTCGTTCGCGCAAAAATAGATATGCTGGTTTGGCACAGCAAAGACCGACCAGCTCTCGTATTGATCGCTTGCACTTTGTTGCCAGGTGCGTCCAGCGTCTGTGGTAAACCAAAAATTGTTACCCGGAGAAATTTGGTTCATCTCGGTAATAACGCCGTTGAGACTATCCGAAAATGCGACATCGTTGCACCACCGAAAGCTCGGAGTCCACGTAAGGCCGCCATCGTACGAACAATCGCCTCCTAAGAAATCCGGTGGAGCAAGTTTCCAGGAGCTGAATTCTGCCCAGTCCCATTTGGTAATCACCATGAGCCCATTCTGTACATACACGGAACTAATGGCATGGTCGAGGCGAAACGGAACGAACCACGTGCTGCCACCATCCGTCGTCTTCCACAGCGAAGACCCGCCAAAGGTCCCGGCAACACTATAATCAACCGAAGGCAAAATGCTCGCATATCCCGTAAGGGAGTCCTGCATATAAATCGAAGTGACGGCACCATAGATGACAACAGGAACTTGAGCGGTCTTCCACGTTACTCCCCCATCGGTCGTTTTATAAATGGCACAGGGGCTTCCAAGATCAAATCCTTCCCATCGCACTCCCGACCCAATCAGCCCATGATTCTCGTCAAAAAAATAGGCGCACCCGATTGTCCGGTCGAATTGCGCGATTAACCTCCATGTCGTTACGGCATAAACATCTCGATATACCAGAACCAACAGCAGCAGCGCTGCGAGCGAGATCGAACGAATAGGCAAACGTCCCCGCCCGCCAGAGGGGGTTCTTCCGCGCGTTCGATTGAGGGAGACGACTTCGCCCATGGGAGCGTTACTGAATCGGAAAGCAGACGCTTATGCGTCCTTGATATAACTCCGGACCTTGCTAAAAGTTACAATTGCGGCCCTGATCCTTTTGGTTGCTTCGCTTCCGGCGGAGTCGAAACGGCATCCCCGAAAGAAGCATCGCCCGACAACGTCACAGTTCGCAGCCGAGCGGTCCCAAAATGAAAAGGCCTTGCAGAGATTGCAACAGGAGATTGCTAAATATGAGTCCGAATTGCATGAACATGAAAAGAAGGAACGGCAGTCGAAGCAAAACATTCGCGCCTTTGACAAACGGACTGCAAACCTTAAAGCGATGATTGCCCGGCTCCAGGCCGAAGCGAGCGCGCTCCAGGGCACAAAAAACGAGGTCGATCGCAATCTACACGTAACTGCCACCACGCTCGACACCCTAAAGCAGGCGTATGCCCGCAGTAGCCGCCAGCTTTATATGGACGGCGCACTCACACCGATAAACCCGAATGAATTTCTGCTTGCGCCAACTTCGTCCGATCCTATCCGAATGTCCTACTACGCGCAGGCGATCGCTCGCGCACATGCCATGAACCGCTCGCGGCTGGACTCGATGAAGCAGTCGCTGGCCGAATCGAGTAATGAACTGGCCGGCACTATCGAAAGCGAAAAGGAGCAAATCGGCGAGCACCAAACCGAAGCTTCGACTCTGGAAGAAAAGAAAGCAGCAGAAACGGAGCAGTTAAGCCAGATCCAGACGAGAAAAGCAGCACTACTCAAGCTGATTGCGGCTCGGAAGGCCAGTGAGAAGCAGTTGGAAGGAATTATCGCGAATTTAATCGCGCGCGAACGCGCCGAGCGGATTGCCAGCCGCTCGGAACGGCGCACGCGTCGGGGTGCGGCCGCCCGAGCATTTGAAAACGATGGGGGACTGGGCGCCATGCGCGCGCCGCATACGCTCGCCTGGCCAAGCGCCTCGCACCATATCCTGCAAGGCTTTGGAGAGCACCGCAATGCCGACCTGAATACAGTGACCATGAATCTGGGCATCGACATTGCCGCGAAACAAGGCTCTGTCGTTCGGGCCGCCGCCGAAGGCAAAGTGGCTCTCATTTCCTCGCTGCCCAGTTACGGAACGATTATTGTCCTGGAACATGCCGGTGGGTTACACACCGTCTATGCCAACCTTTCGAGCGTCACCGTACGACAGGGCCAGCATGTGGGCGCCGGAACGATAATCGGGACCAGCGGCGTGAGCGATGAGAACGTTCCCCAGCTTCACTTCGAGGTCTGGAGCGGAAAAGCACGCCAAAACCCAATGGGTTGGCTCCGGTAGTTAAGAATTAAAAGTGAATAGTGAAGAATTGGAGCGATCCTTGTTCAGCGATAACTTCCGTCTTTGCTGTCCCTCGCATCGCGGCCGGCAGATTGCTCTCTTCGCAATCTGCGCTCTACTGCTTGGGCATCGGGCTGCAGCTGCCCAATCCATCTCCATTCAGCTGATCGATTCCACTTCTGCCTTCCTCCAGACAGATAGCGCAAACTGGAACGCGGCCTGGATAGAGGTTTCCGGCATGGCTCCGGACGCTCCCTTG
The DNA here is from genome assembly GCA_021825235.1 of Bacteroidota bacterium. Lineage (GTDB taxonomy): Bacteria > Bacteroidota > Ignavibacteria > Palsa-1295 > Palsa-1295 > PALSA-1295. Next base: position 2,937 of record JAKAIL010000209.1, read on the forward strand.
CTCACTCCAAAAGATCTGCGGGTAACGAATGGCCCGCGCTCGGCTGAGGTCCTTTCGGTAGATTCTATCGGCGCGAAATACCACTCGCACCTTGCCCTGAGCTTCGTCCTCGATAACTCCGGCTCCATGTTCGATTCCTACGATACGCTTACACGCTTTTGCGACAGCATTCTTGCAGACCAACCAGCCGGGCTCATCGGCCAAGCTGTCACGTTTGACAAACGATACCGAAACCCATGGGAACTCTACACTGCCGAGCGATCTATCTTTATCGCTCAGTCCTCTCATGGGGACTTTACGGCCAGCCGGGACACCCTTCGAAGATTCTGGCATTTCTACGATACCATCCGCACCCAATTTACACCGCTCTACGACGCGATTATGGCGGCCCTCACTAACATCAACGATCGCCGCCCGCACGACACTATCGCTCGCAACGATGTGCTTATCGTGGTAACGGATGGCCAGGACAATGCCAGCCGAACCTCCATCGAATCGCTCGAAGAACTTCTCGCAGCTTCGCACATCCGGCTCTTTGCAATCAATTACCGAGTGGCAGAGGAAGGCCGGCTTCCCTGGCTGGCACGTGAGACCGGCGGAGAATATTTCTTCGCCCGAAATCTCCCTGCGCTCAAACGAATTTTGCTGGCGATTGGCCAAACAATGACTCGGGAGTACCACATTCGCTATCGGTTTCCATCTCTTGGTCCAAGCAGCGGTGCGATGAAATGATGCACGAAGAATGATGGTTTAAGACTGCTCATCATTCAACATTCATCATTCCTCACTTAATGATTCACACACCCCCGACCGAGCACCCCGAAGAGATCAAGGACGCTCTGCACCATATCGAGGAGGCGGAACAGGCTGAGCCGCTCACCGATCAGGAACGCGAGCGCCGCCACTCGCTTGAAGAACTTCGTTCGCTCGGCATCGAGCCATACCCGTATTCCTTCGACCGCACGCGCTACTCCGATGAGGCAATTGCACTCTTCGAAGAATCGAACCCTGACGCGCACCCCACTGCAAGCATTGCCGGACGCATTATGGCTATTCGCCGTATGGGCAAAGCGATGTTCGCCCACGTTCAGGATGAGGCCGGAAAAATCCAAATTTATTTCAAATCCAATGAGCTGGGCGAGCGATACGATCTCCTGCGCCTGCTGGATATTGGCGACATCATCGGCGCGAAGGGATTTATTTTTCGTACCCGCACCGGCGAAATAACGCTGCACGTGGAGAGTTTCGAAATTCTTGCAAAAGCTATTCGACCCCTGCCGGTCGTGAAAGAAGAAACCGATCCCGTAACCGGCGAGACCATCCGGCACGATGCGTTCTCCGACAAAGAGCTACGTTATCGCCAGCGTTATGTCGATCTCGTGGTAAATGCCGATATTCGCAAGACCTTCCGCACTCGCTCGAAAATCATTTCGACCATCCGCAGATTTTTCGATGAGCGCGGCTATCTGGAAGTTGAAACGCCAATTCTTCAGCCGATCTATGGCGGAGCATACGCGCGCCCCTTCATTACGCACCACAATGCGCTCGATTTCGATCTTTTCCTTCGCATTGCGGACGAGCTATATCTCAAGCGCCTCATCGTGGGCGGCCTGGCCGAGGGCGTGTACGAGATTGCAAAAGATTTCCGCAACGAGGGCATGGACAAGAACCATAGTCCTGAGTTTACCATGGCGGAAATCTACATCGCCTACAAAGACTATGAGTGGATGATGAGCTTTGTGGAGGAATTATTTGTGGCTGTGGCAAAAGCAGTTACTCCCCCTCCTATGGAGCGAAGCGGAATAGGAGGGGGCTGGGGGGTGGTTAATTTCACGCCTCCATTCAGGAGGCTAACCATGTACGATTCCATCCTCGAATACACCGGCCGCGACATCAGCCGCATGAATGAGGATGAGCTCTGGATCACGGCGAAAGAGCTTGGGGTGGGCATCGAGAAGGGTTCCGGAGCTGGAAAAATCATCGATGAGATATTCTCCGCAAAAGTGGAGCATCATCTTATCGAACCAACATTCATCACGGACTATCCCCTTTCGATGTCGCCACTCGCAAAAATGCACCGCACGAAACCGGGGCTGGTGGAACGATTCGAACTCTACGTCAATGGCCACGAAATCGCGAATGCCTTTAGCGAGCTGAACGACCCGCTCGATCAGCGCGCGCGCTTCGAGGAACAGGCACGACTTCGTTCCAAAGGCGACGAAGAAGCCATGGTCTTAGACGAGGACTTCCTCCGCGCGCTCGAGTACGGCATGCCGCCGATGGCCGGCCTCGGCTTCGGTATTGACCGGCTCACCATGGTACTCACCGGCGAGGAATCCATCCGCGACGTCGTCCTCTTCCCCGCCATGCGGCCGGAACGGATGAGATAGCTATCGTGTGGCGCAAGCTTACAGCTTGCGCGCGGACTTACCAGTCCGCACGCACGTGCGAACGGGCTAAAAGCCCGACGCGCAGACAAGTATGTCTGCGCTACAGTGATAGGCTACCTCATCCATTCGGGATTTTCCTTTGTGTGACTTCGGTTACATTACCCTCAATTTTTCACCCCTTTCTCAATTCTTTCTTGGTATTTATCCGATGACGACACTTGCCGAACGAGAAAAAAGCGCGCTCTTTCCCACCTACGATCGCCTGCCCATTGGCGCGGTAACCCGCGCAGAGGGAGTCCACATCACCACGGAGCGTGGCGAGACGTATCTCGATGCCATTGCGGGTCTCGGCGTGAACGCGCTCGGCCATTCGCATCCCGCCGTGGTCGAAGCGATTCGTGAGCAGGCCGGAAAGTATTTGCACCTCTCGAATCTCTATTTGCAGGAGCCGCAGGTCGTGCTGGCGGAGAAGCTGGAACGCGCTTCCGGGTGGGAACGAACATTCTTCACGAATTCCGGCACCGAAGCTGTGGAAGGAGCCATTAAGCTCGCGCGAAAAGTGTTTTCGGACGAAGCGAAGACCGAGATACTCGGCGTTGCAAACGGATTCCATGGACGAACCTATGCTCCCCTTTCCGTCATGGATAAAGGCAAGTACCGCGATAATTTCGGACCCTTCGTCGCAGATGCGGCGTGTATCCCCAGCTATGATGTTCCCGCCCTCGAAGAAGCCGTATCCGCGCGTACTGCGGCAGTAATTGTGGAGACGATTCAGGGGGAAGGCGGTATTGTCGAGATGCCGCGCGAATTTGCGCAGGCATTGGGAGAGTTTCGGGAGAAACATAAGTTCCTCATCATTGCCGATGAAATTCAGTCCGGCATTGGCCGAACGGGACGGTTTTTCGCTTACGAGCACATTGGCCTCAGGCCCGATATTGTGGTCTGTGCCAAAGCGATTGGCGGCGGACTTCCGCTGGGAGCGATTCTTACGCGTCGGGAACTCGCCGAAACCATGCGCGCCGGAGTCCACGGCACCACCTTCGGCGGCAATGCGCTGGCCTGCGTCGCCGGTTCCGTCACGCTCGATCTGATTGAGAAAACCTACATGGACAATGCCGCCCACGAAGGGGATTATCTCTTGAAGCAATTCGAGGCGTTGCGCAGCGAGCACCCAAAGTCCATCCGCGAAGTGCGAGGCAAAGGGCTGATGCTTGGGATCGAATTTATCGCAAACGCTCGGCAAGTTCAAAAACAGCTCTTCGAAAATCACATCATTACGAACGTCACCGCCGGTGAAGTGCTACGAATGCTTCCCCCGCTCATCTTCGAGCGCAAGCATTCGGACGAACTCACTGGCGCGATCCGCGAAGCCGTCGAGCAAATGGACTGAACCGGGATTACACTACGTATTTTTATAACTTTCCGAGACCAAGAGTAGGTAAGGTTCTATTTTAAGAGCCTTTGAAATCTTTGCCCACCGTTCAAGCGTGAGCCCCTCTTCGCCACGTTCAATTCGGGCAAGATGGTTTGGGCCTATGCCGACTCTTCCAGCAAGCGCTTCCTGTGTCAGCCCGCGCTTAAGTCGATAGCCCCTTAAATTCTTTGCAATGACCCGCCGTAAATCCAAGACGGGTAAATTATTACTTGATTAAGAAAAACCATAATCAAGATTTTTGATAGCTACGAAGATTTTTTTCGTATGTTTGTACCCAGTCATTGGTAAAAAAATGTGACCGGAGGTAACAGTCGGCCAATTCGGAGATTATTACCCACGGCATATTGCCAATGCATTAACCTCAGGTCGAGGGAGAGTTCACTAAGCGCCCACCGATTGCGAAGCAGCGGACGCGGCAAGCATCAAAGCTATGATGCCAATGTCCTTCGCTAAGGCCCGAAAGA
>JAKAIL010000010.1 GCA_021825235.1 Bacteroidota bacterium
ATCTGGAACCACTGGCAGCGTCTTCCAGGATGAACGATTCGATCGAATTATTCGAAATGAGAAGGAATATCTGGAGAAATACCGGTATATCCTATACAATCCAGTGAAGGCGGGCCTCATCGAGCCGTTTGGGGAGTACCGGTTCTATCTCTATCCCCCGGAGAAGGCGGGTTGAAAACCCGCCACACAGCCGAGAACGGCTGTGCTACTATGCCTTATTACTGCCAGCTTCCACTCATCTATGCGACCCGTTTCCTTTCCAATTCGCCGTCATGAACTTTACGACCTGATCGACTCCGGCGAAGGCGCGGACGTCGAGTTCAAGCGGCAGTTCTCGTCGCCCGAAAAAATTGCGCGGGAGATCATCGCCTTTGCCAACACGCGCGGGGGATACCTGCTCTTCGGCGTGGACGACGATGGAACCGTTGTCGGTGTCCGAAGCGAGAAATCAGAACTCGAGGAGATCGAGCATGCAGCCCGCTGGATGATCGAGCCACCGGTGGACATCATCACGGAGAATGTCCATGCCGGCAAAGGGTTCTACATCGTCCTCGTCCGGGTTCCGGAGAGCACCGCGAAGCCACACGTCCTTGTCGAATACGATAGTTCCGGCAAGCGGAGCAAGACGCAAGCGGGAACCGGATTTGTCCGATTCGAAGACAAGTCCGTGCAGGCCAGCCGGGAAATGATGAACGTGATGCGCGGCCAAAGTCCCGAAGGCAAACCGCTGAAGCTCACCATCGGTCACAATGAAAAAGCGCTGTTCGAATACCTGGAACGAAATAACAAGATCACGGTGGAGGAGTTTGCTAATCTCGTAAATATCAGCCGCCGCCGCGCCTCGAAAATCCTGGTGAACCTGGTCCGCGCCGGAACGCTGCTCATCCATGCTTTCGAAAAGACCGAGTTCTTTACATTGGTGAAATAGGCAGGGGTGCGGAGCACGCTTCAGCTTGCTCCAAAGATGCAGGGTGAAGCAAAAGCACCAGCCTACTCACTTGGGCACAAGCAGATACCACGGCACAGTCCTCTTTGTTGGTTCTCCCCGCTCGCGGGTGGATTAAAGGGGTGCAAAATCCCAACGTCGCCATCTTTTTGCAGGACGCCAGGCAGTTGCCGAACTTCCGCGCCGTTAGCCTCGGATTCGCGGTGCTTGATTTGGAGTCTGATTCTCGGCGTCTGCGGGCCGAGCGGATCGCGGTAAGCGATGATATCTATTCCACCGTCCTTGCCTTTCGGTGGTTAGGTGATGCGGAAATTGGTGCGGAACGAACTCGATTAGCGAATGTAGAACATTCCATCTCGCAAGTCATCATGCGCATCGAGCGCTCGCAGGATTCTTCGCAGCACTTCGAGATGATCCGCGACCACTCTGAGTGCGATCATACAGCCATCGTAAATATTGTTTGGTTCAGAATGGCAACAATCTTGGCCTGAATAGGATTGCGTATGCCCGGCCCGCTTGCCACAATTCACCCCTTCACCGCATCCATCCTCTCGAAGACGGCGTTTTCGCTTCACGCCACCATCGCCGGTGCCACTTCAACGATCAGCCGATGCAGCTCATCCTGCTTCAGCAGCTTCGCGGCCTCCAGGATTTCGATCCCGGCGAGCTTGCCTTCGGGGCCATGATCGGCCTTTGCGTTCATGCCGTTTTCGAAGCTCGTGCTCGAATCGAAGGCTTTCGCCGTTCACTCGGTATGGGCTTGCTTCTGCCGTTCGAGGCTCTGGGCGCTCGATCGGTTCGCTCTGGCCGGTGATATTCGATTGTTTTATGGTATAAATCCATAATCGGAAAAGTCATGTCGAAATCGCCCCAGAGGAGGTTGCCATACTCGATATGAAACGCCTTAAAATTCCGGATATCAAGATATTTCTTAACATCCGGATGGGGACAGTCGCGCAAAAAGTCGCCGAAGTTCTCGCGGTGTTTCGCTGCTTCGGGAATCTCGGGCTTCCGCGAAAAATCGTATTCGATTATTCCGTCGTGTGAATCGGAAATCGGGAAGATCAGGTCGTAGTCGCCCCACATTAAATTTCCATCGACTAACCGGAAATTCTTGAATTCGTCTAACGCCCAATATTTGGTAATCCATGGGCGTGGCACATCGCCGAGATGGTCGTGAAAGTCAAGATCGCGAACGGTGCCATCGCTGAAGGACGTCGATGAAGCGAAATATCTCACGTTCGTTTCAATTCGTTTCTTTATCCAGCCGCTACGAGCATTCCTTAGCGTGCAATGGCTTCCGGCGCCTCGGCTGTGGTAGCTGGAACGTTAGCTCGTGTAGTGGCACGGGTGTTTGCCGGTCCGCTGGTAGCCGGCGCAGCCATAAGCTGTCCTACGGTGATCGAGTTGCGAATCTCGTCCAACAAGGACTGCACCGTGGATGGCGAATGCGAAAGCATGATCGTGTTCGAGTGATCGGTTCCCGCAACTTTAGCGAGCGTGTCAAAATACTGGGTGAGTACCACCAGCGCCATGGCATCCTGCGGATTAACGCCCGTCGCCGCCGCCAAGTCTTCCACGGACTTCTTCAGACCCTCGATGATGGCGGACCGCTCACCGGCAATGCCCTGGCCCTGCAGCACTTTGGATTGCATTTCGGCCGTAGCGGCGGCGACCATCTTGATCCGGTCCGCCTCGCCTTGCGCCGTAGCAGCTTGCTGGCTCCGTTGCGCTGCCTGGACCGCATTCATGGCTGCGCGCACATCGTCGCTGGGGGAAACATCCGTGATCAGCGTTTTCACAATCTCGTATCCATAATTCTCCATCTGCTCATTGAGCGCATGGGTGATGCTCGCCCCGATCGTGGACTGCTGCGAGTACACATCATCCAGCGTTAATGTTGGCAGGTGCGCCAAGATCACGTTGTAGGCCAGTGACTCGATCTGCGCTATCGGATCGGTGATGTTATAGTACGACTCGCGGACGTGATCGGGCAGGACGCGGAACTGAATGGAAAGCGGCATGGTGACAAACGTTCCATCCTTGGTCTTGGCCTCGACCTTAGTGTCATGTTGTGCAATCCGCAGGCTTACGCGCCGTGCGATGTGGTCCACAAAAGGCAGCTTTGTGTTGAAGCCAGCCTGTGCCACGCGGCTGAATCGTCCGAAACGTTCCACAATCGCCGCCGTGGATTGTTGGACCGTGAAAACCGACGCAAAGATAAGCAGTATTGCAATGAAAACAACAATGAGTAGAAATGCTACCATAACTTGAAAAGGGGATTAGTTCGAAACAACGAACAACACGCCCGTGGTGTGCAAGTTCCGCTTTAGGACCCACTGCCGCGTTCGGGGTTCCCTATCTTTCCTTTGCGGAAATATACGGCCAGGCGCTCGTCCGGATCCCGCTCAATGGTTACAGCCAATACGACCAACTTGGCGAAGCCAGTGCGGGCCTGCGGCTTTCCTTCTGAGAACTTTTTGACAGACGGAACTCCGGTTTACCGAACTGCCCCCTGATCTAAAAGTAAATTGTTGTTGAAACAAATTCGGGCACACACTGGGAGAAAAAATTCCCAGAGTGGATAAAAAGACATATTTGACGGGTTGAAGCTCTGTAAGTGATTGCATTCCAAAAGGTTACAGGGAGTGAAAGTTATCCACACGAGAATGTGGAAGAAAGCTATGAGATCCATAGAAAAGCATGAAAAAACCCGCAACTATTTTCATGTGGAATACCTATGACGCAATGGGAAATAGGGGGCGTTTTGGTTTTCTTAAATTCCGGTCTCCTAAGTAAAAATTGAGTATTAAAAATATCCTCAGCCGTGTAACTTTGGGAGGTTTGATGGGTTCTTAGGAAAGAGGGGGGAGATCATTTTCCCGAATCGGAACAACATTAACTCTCGAAGCCATGAAAAAAGGAAAAAGCATACGTCTCATGGCAATAGTAGCTTTTACCATGGGACTCGGAGCCGGTGGCTGCGATAGCACCGGTCCCGGACATTCGGCACAATTCGGCACAGCGGCCAAAACGGTAACGCTGGGAGGAACCGTAGTCTTTCGGGACAATGGTTCGGGATTTTACGGCATTTTGGCCGATAATGGCGGCCAATACGAGCCGCTAAACCTCGATGCCCGCTTCCGTTCGGACGGTGAGCATATCTCCTTTACCGGTTCGCTGGATACAACCAAGCTTGGCGAGCACCATTGGGGGAACCCCATTGAGCTTGCCAGCGTGACGGAAGTGCGGTAATTAGCACACGTTGCACTCGCGCGCAATTCCGTCCAGCATTTTGAAAAATGCGAGGGCCACTGTTTGCGCGGCATGAATGGCCCGGTCTTCATCTTCGCGGGAGCGAATGAGATTGGCCATGAGGTCTCGCTCGGCTTTGCGGTGAATTTGGTCCGCTACTTCGTGGACCCGGAAAAAAGCCAGGCCATAATCGCTGGTTACGCCATAATGCTTAGTCAAACCCTCGATTTTCGTGTGCGAAATCTCTGGTATTTGCGATTCGTACCCATACAGGGCCGCAACTCCTTCGAGCGTATCGCTTTGCCGTGTGATGGAACGGAGTGTCTCGATCAAAGCTCGGGTTTCCGGGTAGAGCTCCGTTTTCTCGGCCCCATTGGTATCGGCGCCAATAGTATCGGCAAATTGCAGCCAGAGTTCTGGATGGTTTGGTGTTGAATGCTCTTCCTCCATGAGATTGAGCAATAGTTGGCGGCGGTGATCGAGGTCCTCCGTGTTGGAATGAACTGCGCTGATAAAAGTCGGAAAAAGCTTCTCGAACTGATAATATTGCCCAGCATAGTCCCGAAGCGTTTCGTGGCTGAGTGAGCCTTCGCTCCAAGCCTTATAAAACGGATGCTTAAGGAGAGCATATTCTGAGATAGCGGCGTCCAGACGGTCAAAAAAGGTATGCATAAACGAAAAAGGTTAATTACCGACGTGCAAATATACAAAAAAAAATGGATTTCCACAAAAATTCGCCGCGATTGGACGCTTTTCGTATGCCACCGAAGGCATTAAAGCGCTGTTCAGAATATGGTATGGACGAAATTAAATGGAAATCTACCCTCACCAAAAAGGACATTTCAGCAGCGAAAGAATACCTGACATTAGTGTTTACCCCCAGGATGTGGTTGCCGCAGTGGCGAAGTTGACAAAGCGGAGGCATCACATCGAAAAGTTCAAGGCGAAGGATATTCTTCGCGCTGCGGAATCACAATTGCTACCGGAAACCAATGAGGATGTTCGAGCGGAATTCCTAAAATTTATGGAACAAGAGCCCATTGTGCTCGTTCGTAAGGCGCACCGGCTGTTTATCGCCGACGGATACCATCGTACGTGCGCAGCTTATTACCTCGATAAGGATAGTGAAGTCTGTTGCGTGTTGGTTGGAATTGAATAGAGAGCGAAATCAGCTAAAGTTAAGCTGTAAGCGGAAATAGTAGTAAAATTGGCGAATTTTCGTCGCCTTTCGTTGTTACCGAGGTCACTGAATGATAGACATTTCCTTGGCGGCACCGCCCAAAGTTTCTCGCACTGAGCCCAAATCCATTCGTGTGGTTGAGTATAGCGCTGGAGATGCGGCGCTGTGGGACAACTTCGTTCGCCGTTCTATGAATGGAACGGTGTTTCATAGCCAGCAATTCCTGCGGTATCATCCCGCTAACCGATTTACATTCCGACACCTCCTGTTTTTCGAAGAAGAAAAACTGGTTGCCGTTTTGCCCGGCGCGATTAAGGATCATAATTTTGAATCGCCGCTTGGTGCCAGTTATGGGTCATTTGTAACGGGAGATATTAGTGCTCAGGACGCCCTCGATGTGGTGCAGGCCTTCGAAGATTACATCCGGGCAATAGGTGTTGAACAAGTATTTCTTACCTCGGCACCGGTAATCTATCAGCCGGTCCTTACGCAAAATTTGGATTTTGCGCTGCTGTATCGCGGCTATGCCTATCAGCGGCACTATATTTCGCACGCGATTGACCTCGACCGCCCTGGTCAGCCGTTCGACCGCTTTCAGTCGGTGGCCAGAAAACATGTTCGGCATGTAATGCGTAACTATCCCGAGACCTGGATAGAAGAATCGCAGCCCACGACGATTCGAGGAATGCTCGAAGAATTCTATCCAATCCTCCTGGAAAACAAAGCAAAATACAACGCAAAACCGACCCACACGCTCGAGGAGTTACTCGTGTTGGAGGAATTGCTTCCGAATTTCATGAAGCTCTTTCTTGTCCGTAATGGGAAAGAACCAGTCGCCGGTTCACTTCTTTTCCTGGCAAACGACCGCGTTGCGCTCATTTTTTACCACATGCTGCGCTATTCGTTCGACCATCTGAAACCGATTTATCTTTTAATGGACCGCGTAACGCAATGGTCGAAGCTCCACTGGTATCGTTTCGTGGACATTGGCGTCTCGCAGGATACGAGCGATGAAAACCCCATGACGCCTGCGCTCAGCCTTATTCATTTCAAGGAAAAGTTCGATTCGCGCGGAGTGCTTCGCTCCACACTTCACAAAGATTATCGTTCGTAGTGTGGGGAATCGTTCGTTGCTCCTGCTTTCCATGGCCGATCCTGCCACCGATCGCCGTGCCCAAAACTTCAAACGGTTTTTCGAACAATCGGGATGGAGCGTAGAAATAATCTCAATTTCGCTGAGGACAACCCGAGGCCCAAAGCGATTTCTGGAATATGACCAGGCCCTTGCGCGGGCTGTTCGAAATCGGTTTGCAGATGTTGTCATGGCCTGCGATCTTTTTTCGCTTACTCAGGCCCGGAGGATGAAGAACCTCAGCAACGCAAAAGTCCTTCTCTATGATGCTCGGGAAGTTTATACAGAACTTCCTCATGTCGCTGATCATCCGATTAAAAAATGGATTTGGCGAAGGCTCGAACGGCGAGGATTGATGGAGACTGATTTCGTCATCGTTACGGGTCCACGGGATGTGCAGGCTATCTGCAATGTCCATGATTTTTTACCACGGCCAGTAATGGTTCGGAATCTTCCCTGGCATGAAGATAATCTCGAACGAGATCGATCGTTGCTGACTCGCTTTGGAATTCCACCAGATGTGACTGTAGCGGTATATGTTGGTGGCCTGCAAGAGGGCCGGGGACTTCCGAAATTGGTTCAGGTTTTTCAGGCATTGCCGGAGAAGCATCTGCTGCTTATTGGCGATGGGAAATTAAGACAGGGGCTTGAATTGATGGCAACGCCGAATGTTCATTTTGCCGGAGCAGTCCCCGCTGAGGAAGCAATGCGGCTGGTGGCTTCCTGTGACGCCGGAATATCGCTTATCGAGTCCATCTCACCCAGCTATGCATTGGGCCTACCGAGTAAGGTATTCGAATATATGATGAGCGGCATCCCGGTTGTTTCGAGCCGTCTCCTTCAAGTACTCGACTTATTTGAACGGGAGCAATGGATATTCTTTGTAGATGTAAACGATCCGACTTCGATTCGAAGGGGGATAGAAAGCGCATTCGCTACTGGACATTCTCCCATTCGTGATAGGGAGCGTTCCCTTGCGCTTGCTGAATATCATTTTGCGCATGATGCAGAAAAGCTACTAACGCTCCTCCGAACCATCCCTCTATAGCGTGGTCTATTTCTATCTCATCCTTCAGCAGCTTATTGGCAGCACCACGCATTTGGTTGCGCAGGATGTTACGCAGAGCGTCGATCCTGGGTTACTCTTACTACTCCGGTCACTGGGAGCGGCGTCAGCATTTTTCGTGCTGTTGCTTTTTACGGAGCGGCGATGGAACGTCTTCAGCCGCATCGCCCGTAAAGATATTGGGCGATTGGTTCTGTTGGGCCTGCTCAATGTTCCGCTCAACCAATTGCTGTATCTTTATGGCATAAAATATACCACTCCGGAAAATAGTGCGCTGCTATATTCACTTACTCCGGCCTTGGTATTTCTCTTTACAGCTATACGGCATAGTGAGAGGCCCTCTGGCAAGAAGGCGCTTGGGATTGGCCTGGCGCTGATCGGGGCAGTGGTTGTTATGTTCGATCAGGGTGCCCAGTTTGCGTCCAAACATACCGAAGGTAATATACTGATCTTTATCGCGGTCATTGCATGGTCTCTTTTCACGATGTTGGGCCGTTCAGTCGTATTGAAATATGGTGCGTTTTATGTAACGGCAGTCAACATGATTTTTGGTGCCTTATTATATCTGCCCTTTGGATTGCTTACCGGTCATTTTTCAGATGTTTCGGGATTTTCTGGAATTTCTTGGACGGAAGTGGCTTATCTCATACTATTTGCTTCGGTACTAAACTACTTGTTATGGTATGCTGCTTTAGCTCGGCTCGAAGCTACACGCGTAGCTGTATTTCAGAATCTGCAGCCAATCATAACTACAGCGATGGCGCTTTATTTTGGGCGTGCCGTGTTAACATTACAATTTGTCGGCGGTGGATCACTCGCGCTTATCGGAGTGCTAGTAGTCGAACTCGCTTAATCTTGGTAATATTCTTATGCGCTTGGAACCCAACCACCATCGGTATGGCGAAAATGGTCTTCCGCAGAAGGCTCGAATTTCTCCTTTTCAACACTCCAGAGCATTCGAGTGATGGTTATTGCGTCAGAGTTGGTCCAGATTATATTAAACGAATTCACCTCGCGAGAGGAACGAAACGAAGTGGCCGTACCGGCTTGGATAACCAACGCTCCGTAACCTTCGATTTTATATCGTTCGGCTGTCGTACGGGCAAAAATTCGGTGTAAGTGGCCGGCAAGCAATAGGTCGACTCCGCATTCCGCGAGCACTTTCATGGCACGGCCTGCTCGATTAATCAACTGGCGTTTGTCAGTGTAGCCATCCGGCAGATCGAAGGGATGATGCGTAACGAGCATTTTTATGTGATCGCTGGGGATAGGACATAGTTTCTCTCGCACATACACGAGTTGTTCACGATTAATATGTCCATATTTCGTGCTTCGAGAACGCGCTGTATTGATACCAACTACAGCGATTTCCTGATCGTCATAAGTGGGGTAGAGGTTGCTTGCAATGTATTTTTTGAAGCGAGCGAATGGGCTGGTCAATCGTTCGAGCGGGTTCCAAAGAGGAATATCATGGTTGCCAGGCACAACAATTTGCGGTTCAGGAAGCGATGAAAGGAAGGCTCGTGCTTCGAGATATTCCCGCTTGCGGGCCAGTTGCGTTAAGTCACCACTTGCGATGACAAGGTCTGGGTTAGCCTCATGTACTGCCCGGATGAGCGGGATAATGGTCCGCTCATCTGTTTTACCGAAGTGAATATCAGAAATATGGACAATGACTCTCACAAGGAGCATCTCATCAATATCCGCGCCGAGGAAACAGTGTGACAATTTTTAAAGGGGCTTACTTTTGCATGGCTCTTGTTTAGCACTTCATTGATGACAGCCAATGTAGAGCAGCACCATCCAATCGAGCAGTTGACAACGCGCCGTGTGGAGCGACTGCTTAAAATTTTGACATCCTATTATTTTATTGCACTGGCAATCGGGGCTTCGTTCGCGTATCTTTTTGGCTGGCTTGCCGACGAAGTAACAGAGAATGAGTTCGGCGTCGATAATGCGGCAATTCTTCTTCATATCCACTCATTTCGTACTCCGATGCTCGATCGGTTCGCGTTCGATCTTACATTCCTTGGTTCCGCACTTGGCATTATCATACTCTCCGCATTAATTATTGGTGGGCTCTGGCTTTTGAAGCGATACGTGGAGATTGGAATGTACGCAGCCGTTTTGATCGGTGCTTCCGTTATGGTGGTTACGTTAAAATTGTTTTTTCATCAGTTACGACCGCAAGTATTTCCGCCGCTCGTTCACGAAACCAGTTATAGTTTTCCGAGTGGGCATTCCCTTACCTCGTTTGCTGTGTGGGGCTTTGTTGCATGGTGGATCGTTTCGCTCGATCCCAAACAGCTTTGGCGATGGCTGCTCGGATTACTGAGCGTTATGGTTGCAGCCTTGGTGGCGCTTAGCCGATTGTATTTGGGAGTGCATTGGCCCACGGATGTTTTAGCCGGATTTTTTCTCGGATTTGGATGGGTAGCGGTCTGCGCCCTCGGGCATCGATGGCTTACGCGGCATGCTCGGCAGGAGCGTCGCGAGCAATTATATCAACGTCGCCTGCGTCATCATTGGCCTCGAATGACTTAATCCTATGTTTCGATGTAGTCTAATTCCTTTCCAAAGGTTTCTCCGAGTCCCCAAAGCGAGGCGATAGCAATAAGGAGCGTAGCGGCTCCGACGATGGCTGCAGCATCGATCAGCGAAGCTTTTGGCTCGAAGCTTAATGCGAAGAGGGACTTGAGCCATTCGAATACCAGGGCAATCGGCACGAGGGCGCCGCGCACAAAGTTGGGAACGGTTATTGCAACCGTGGTGCGGAGATTAGTACCAAATTGCTCGGCAGCAATGGTAACGAAAAGCGCCCAGTATCCGCTTGCAATGCCCATCATGGCGCAAATTGCATAAAACACTTGCGGTGTGGAATGACCTTGCATAAAATATGCGGCCACCAGAGCTGCGGCTGCTACCAGGAATATCAGCACTACTTTTTTTCTGCTTTTCAGTGCCTGGCTCATGCTGCCGCTTGCTAAGTTACCTATCGTGAGCCCAAGATAGAACCAAAAGATAGCCGCACCACCGGTGTTCACTCCGGTTACTCCGAGCGCTTTCGATAGCTCTGGCGCTATCGTCATAAGAATTCCCACGAGATACCACGTAGGTAGTCCGATCAGAATGCACCGAACATACTTGCCGAATCGTTTCCGATTCGCAAATAAACTCAAAAAGCTTCCTCGACGAACGTTCGTAATTGCGATCTTGACATACATGCCGGATTCCACGATGCCGATCCGTAGCAAAAGGAGAACGATTCCCAATCCGCCACCGAACAAGAAGCAGGTTTGCCATCCAAAAACATTTGCAATTACAAACGCAACCAGCGCTCCCGCGACGCCGACCGAGGTAACCAAAGCTGTTCCATATCCACGGTATTCTTTCGACAGTAGCTCCGAGACGAGCGTTACACCGGCGCCCAATTCACCGGCAAGGCCAATTCCGGAAATGAACCGTAGTGCGGCATATTGTGGCACCGTTTGTACATACGCGTTTGCAATATTCGCAAGCGAATATAAGATGATGCTTCCAAACAGGACGGAGAGCCTGCCGCGTTTGTCTCCCAGAATGCCCCACACGATACCGCCGATGAGCATTCCGACCATCTGCACATTAAGTAGATAGATGCCAGTGTTAAGCACGGCCGTATCCGAAAGGCCAAGTGATTTTAGGCTTGGGACCCGAATGATTGAAAAGAGGACAAGGTCGTAGATATCGACAAAATATCCAAGCGCCGAGACAATTACGGCAGCGCTGAATAGGCTCTTAAAAAGCGAACGCCGAGCGTGAGAATCCATATAGAATCGTGGGTACTACAATAAATCATTTCAAAAATACGAAATATAGTGGAGACTATCTCATATTCTACATCCAATTGTTATCCGTTGTTATTGACCCAGCGATGAAGTATTCGGATAGGATCGAAGTGTTAAATCACTTCCGGAACCATTTCCATTGCACCCGCCGGGCATTCGGCTACGCAAATACCACAGCCTTTGCAATAATCGTAGTTGATTTCGAAGCGGCCTTTGCCAGGTTCCATGCCGAGGTGCATTGGTAACTTTCGTATTGCGTTATCCGGGCAGACCGCGAGGCAGTTATCGCACTCGAAGCAATTCCCGCAGGACATGCAACGGCGTGCTTCAAAGAGTGCATTTGTCTCATCCAGTCCGCCAAACACTTCTTCGAAGGTTGTGCGGCGCCGCAGCATCTCGAGCGTCGGCTGAACAGCCTTCTCTGCATCCGAATAGTACCACGTATTAAGTTTCTCGGCAGTAGCAAGAGTATGTTTCTCTTTTACCGAGAATTCTTTTCCTCGAAGATATGCATCGATATTACGTGCGGCCTTTTTGCCATGCCCAACCGCGACGGTAATCGTTCGCTCGGAGGGGACCATATCGCCCCCAGCGAATAGGCCTGGGAACCCAGTCATCATGTTGGAGTCAACACTCACAATTCCATCCTTGTCGTTTTTAATACCGGGAATACCGGTTGTAATGCTGGTGTCAACATCTTGTCCAAGTGCCAGCACGACCATATCACCGGAAATCACCTCGAATTCGCCCGTAGGTTGAGGATACCCATCGCTATCGAGTTTCATCTTCTCGATTGTGATGGTTTCATCACTCAAATGCTTGATGGTTTCGAGCCACCGAAATTGAATTCCTTCCTCGATGGCCTCTTCTACTTCGAATGCATGCGCCGGCATTTTTTCTTTGGTCCGCCGATAGACAATAATTGATTCTCCGCCGAGTCGTTTCGCCGAACGGGCAACATCCAACGCGGTATTGCCGCCGCCATAGACGATAACCCGGCGACCGATTAATGCACCCTTGTCGCTTGAGTTTTCAGAATCGCGAAGCATGTGAAGCGCATCGAGCACTCGTCCTGCATCGGGGGAAGGAATATCGACATGTTTCGAAATGTGCGCTCCTATCGCAAGAAAGCAAGCATCGAAACTTTCCTTTTTCATCGCCGCTGGGATATCGCGTACCTTTTCATTCAACCGGAGTGTGACGCCCATATCGAGTATTCTCTGTACTTCGGCGTCGATAACATCCCGTGGCAACCGATACTCTGGAATTCCATACCGCATCATTCCGCCAGCTTTAGCTTCAGCTTCGACAATCGTTACTGAATGCCCTAAGCGGGCGAGATGATAAGCAGCCGATAGTCCGCTCGGCCCACCACCTACTATGAGTATGCGCTTACCACTCTTTTCCGTAGCAATCTTTATGTGCCAACCTTCGGCGATGGCACGGTCTCCAAGGAACCGTTCTACGGAGTGAATGCTAACGGCTTCATCCACCGTTGCGCGATTGCAGGCTGTTTCACAGGGATGGTAACATGCTCGCCCCATAATTGCCGGGAATGGATTATTTCGCATAATCTCTTCCCATGCTTCTTGATAATCAGCCTCTTCGGCATGATAAAGCCAATTCTGAACATTTTCTCCTGCTGGGCATGCGTTGTTGCATGGAGGGAGGAAATCTGCATATTGCGGGCGCTCGGTGCGCCAGGCTCCTGTGTGATTTTCAAGGCTGGAACCGACTGGCAAGGAGATCGCGAAGTGCCTCGTCATGCGTTGGCCTCTTCGTGGATAAGATGGTAGCGCTCGATATTCTTATTGGCAATCGCCTGCAACGCGGAGAGTCGTTCTTCGTCGCGTTTTGGTTTGAACAGGTGGGCAAAGCGCCCTTGGGTCATTAAATATTCTTCAACAGGTATTTGTCGTCGAATAGGCGATGAGTGAATAACTTCGCCGTGCTCTGCCTCAAAGAGTGGCCATACGCCAGACTCTACAGCAAGCCGAGCTACGCGAATCGTATCTCGGGTCGCATGTGCCCATCCCAACGGGCAAGGAACGAAAATGTGAATATAGCGAGCCCCATGAATGGACATCGCCTTCGTAACCTTCTCTTCCAGATCGTGAAGATTGGCTACGCTGGCGGTGGCTACGTATGGAATGTTATGAGCCATGGCAATGCGTGGAACGTCTTTGCCGATTCCAAAGGGATTCCCGGGTGCTTTCCCGACTGCTGGAGTAGTAGCAGTCCTCGCGGTTGGTGGTGTAGCGCTTGATCGCTGTACTCCCGTATTCATATAACCTTGATTGTCATAGCAAAGGTAGAGAACGTCATCGTTTCGCTCGAACATCCCGCTCAATGCGCCGAAACCAATGTCGGTAGTACCTCCATCGCCGCCCTGTGCAACCACGCGAATGTGATCCTTGCCTTGTCTCCGCAATGCTGCTGCAACACCGGATGCCACCGCAGTAGCGTTCCCAAAGAGGGAGTGTAGCCAGGGAACCTGCCATGACGTTTCCGGATAGGGAGTCGAAAATACTTCGAGGCATCCCGTTGCGTTAACTGCTATAATGTTCCCGTTGGCAGCACGAATAGCAGCATCCAGCGCATAGCGTGCCCCGAGTGCTTCCCCGCAGCCCTGGCACGCACGGTGGCCGCAGGTGATCGCATTGGAACGTTCCTGAGAAGATTGTACCGTCCGAAGTTCCTTATCGAGCAGTCGGTTCCCAGCGGTAAAGGTGCCGGTTTGATAGAACTTTACCCTCGTTTGAACTCCGTCCACCGATGACTGTTCTTGTATTTTCGGTTCTATCATGCGACTTCTGCTCCTAATTCGTTCTTGACCATATCCCAATTCAAATCCAGGAATGTAATTTCCGGTAACTCGCCGAGCGGCGCGCGCTCGAATATCTTTTTGAGTGACGCTTTCGTAATGGGCCGGCCTCCTAATCCTGCAATAATAGTATGTACCGGAAGCAATCTATTTTCGAGGGCGAGCCGAATATCGGCCGCTAACGGTCCGCCCATTCCAGCGGTAATACTTCGATCGATAACGATTATCCGCTCGGCTCGCTTCAGTGCTTCGCGTACGGTATCGAAGGGGAATGGGCGATAGCATGTAATAGCCATTACACCGATCGAATGGCCGTTCTTCCGCAATTCGTCGGCAACGTCGAGCACGGTGCCGACCACGGAACCCATTCCGACTACCACAGTAGAAGCTCCTTCGAGATTATACGCATGGAAATATCCACCGGAATCTCGGCCAAACTGCTGGAGGAATTCTTCCGCAAGGGCCGGGATTCTTTTTAAAGCCTGTAATTGCTTATGATGTGCCAGATAACGGACTTCGGCAAAGGCTTCCGGTCCAACGAGTGCTCCCGCTGTTACCGGGTGTTCCGGGTCCAGTTCGTACGCTGGTTGAAACGGCCCGACGAACTTTGTAACCAAGGTTTCCTCCGGGATATCGAGTTGCTCGTAGGCATGGGTTAGGATAAATCCATCGACACAGACCATAACCGGAGTTCCCAAGGACTCGGCAATACGAAATGCCTGAATGTGAAGATCGACGGCTTCCTGGTTGGTTTCGGCGAAGAGCATAACCCATCCCGCATCGCGGAGTGCCATGGCATCGGAATGATCGTTCCAAATATTGATCGGTGCACCGATCGCGCGGGTTCCTAAGGTCATCACGATAGGCAGCCCCATGCCGCTGGCATTATAGACTGCTTCTGTCATAAAAAGCAGGCCCTGGCTCGAAGTCGCCGTGTAGGAACGAACTCCTCCCGCCGACGAGCCGATTGCTACGCTCATCGCGGCGAATTCGCTTTCGACGTTAATGAATTCACAGTCCGGAAGTTCCCCGGTTCGGACCATTTCGCCCAAGGCTTCGACAATATGGGTTTGGGGCGTAATAGGGTAGGCACAGACTACCTTCGGCCGGCAGAGGGCAACGGCTTCGGCCACGCCCCGAGACCCTTCAATCTGTTTCAGCAAATTTCCTCCGAAAGTTTTGAAGTTTCGCGCTTTTCGTCTTCTATCAGAGTGGTTTCCTCGGCCTGCTCCTTTTGGGCGGCTTCGCTTGCTGCCCTGGCGGCCTGGATATTCCGTTCGGCAATATCCGAATTGAATTTCTCCCGAATCGCTTTGGATAATGCTTCGAGACCAATGACCCCGGTAAGTTCCGAGAAGGCACCGAGGAGCGCCGCATTCGGAATGGGCCGGCCAATAAATTTCAAGGCCAGTTCCGTTGCGGGAACTGTTATGACATGCCCTTCCGGGAGCTGGTGCTCGATGCCACTCAGATGTAGTTCGGACGGTGTCTTCCGAGAGTTAATGAGCACAAATCCCTCCTTTTTCAGACCGCTGAAGATGCCCGGCATCAGGAGCAGGGTGGGGTCCTGGAGGATCAGTGCATCTGGCTCTGCTATGGGTTCCCGGGACCGGATCGGCTTCTCGTCGATACGGCAAAATGCCATGACCGGAGCCCCGGTACGCTCCGAGCCGAAACTCGGAAAGGCCTGTGCATGTCGGTCTTCCTCGAACGCGGCAATAGACAATAATTCGGCCGCAGTGACCACCCCCTGGCCACCGCGTCCGTGAATTCGGACTTCGAACATGGCTGTTCGATTGACCAGAATCTTGCCAGTAGAGGCTTTAACGTTGGAAATGGAGATTTTGGCTTGTTTTGGCCCATTTGGGTTTTTCCATAATTCTGCGATTCTGTTGGATTCGTTAAAAATTTTGACGAACCCTTTACGGATTTCTCTCTCAAATCAAATTTCTTTACTGTCTTGGGTTGTTGAATCGCGGCCAGTCGCTCCAAAATTGAACTCAATGGATCTTAAACCCGGAAAATTGAATCACGCCATACGCATTGCCGCCCATGGTGGTCGTATTATTTGTTACTGGCTCGCATTTCACGCGTACCCGGTCTCCAGCTTGCAATTTCAGTGGTAGCGTATAATCCATTTGAGTGTAACCTCCGTTTACCAGCGAATAATATCTTCGATAGGCTATCTCACTGCCATTGACGAAATAGGCAAGGTAGATCTCACTCGGAGGTGAGCTCCGTGTATCGACGGAAATGAAGGAATCGAATTCATAATATCCGGAGGAAGGAGCCGTGAACCAATCGCTATCGAGAGAGAAATAACCCGAATCGTCAAACCCTCCGGCGGTATTATCATACGTAAAATCAATCGTGGTGAACACATCATGCGGCAAGGTTTGGAAGGTGCCACCGACGACACTAAAGGCGACGGCATTCGTGGACGTGGGGGTCCACTGAGAACCATTCCAGACCAAGGTTTGGCCCGGAGTTGGTGCTACGGTAGCAACTGGGTGTGAGGCGATCCCCACGACTTCGGGCGCGGGATAGGATGCCGCCAAGTCTCCGGAAGCTGGCCCAGACGGAGGGGCGCTGGCGCCAGGGGCTAACGCTTGCGCCGTAACTGCCATCGCCGCTATCACTGCAGAATCCGATGTACCTGCTCGGATAGCATAGAAGGAATTGGCGGTCGGGGTCAGAAGGGACCGTGGCGATAGTTCCGGGCCATTATCGACGGAAATACCCAAATAATACGGCCGATCGAATTTCAAGGAATCCGGAATCGGGATTTGGTTTCCCAGGAAAACCGTGAATACCCCATTGGCGATGGTTACGGATTCGATGTCGCTATAAAGCAATGTACCTCCCGATAGCGCATCGTAGAGATTGAGCTTCAGGACGTGAGACCCGGTTAGGTTCTGTCCGCTCTGGCTCAGGATACCTTGAACCGAAATCTGCTTGGGTACGGTAGCGTAGGCTGGAATTCCGATTGCAAGGGCCAGGAAAATCGTTAGTTTCTTCATAGGCTTTCAAATCGTTATAAAAATCAACTCGATACTTCCCCAGAACCGCTTTCCGGACCGTAGCATTCCACCCCTTTAGCTCTTCGCGGTCATCCTTCCAATGTCTTCGCCTTTTCGACCGCCTCCTCGATCGTGCCGACCATATAGAAGGCATTCTCCGGAAGGTGATCGTATTCGCCGGCGAGGACGGCTTTGAAGCTCCGGATGGTATCTTCGAGCTTCACATAGCGGCCCTTTAGGCCCGTAAACTGTTCGGCCACGAACATGGGCTGGGAAAGGAAGCGCTGTACACGCCGCGCCCGGTTGACGATCACTTTGTCCTCGTCGGAAAGCTCGTCCATACCGAGAATGTTGATGATGTCCTGCAGGTCCTTGTACTGTTGGAGGATTCGCTGGACGCCACGGGCCACATTGTAGTGCTCCTCGCCGACCACGTCGGGGGAGAGGATACGGCTGGTCGAATCCAGGGGATCGACCGCCGGATAAATTCCCATCTCCGTGATGGCTCGCGAAAGGACCGTCGTCGCATCCAAATGAGCAAAGGCCGTAGCCGGAGCCGGATCGGTCAAGTCGTCGGCTGGAACGTAAATAGCCTGCACGGAGGTGATGGAACCTTTTTTGGTCGAAGTGATGCGTTCCTGGAGGCCGCCCATTTCGGTGGCTAAGGTCGGCTGGTAACCGACGGCGCTGGGCATACGGCCCAGCAGCGCCGATACTTCGGAACCCGCCTGGGTAAACCGGAAAATGTTATCGATGAAAAGGAGTACGTCCTTGCCTTCGACATCGCGGAAATATTCGGCGAAAGTCAGGGCCGTGAGGCCGACTCGCTGGCGCGCTCCGGGCGGCTCGTTCATCTGGCCGAAGACGAGGACCGTCTTATCCAACACGCCGCCTTCGGACATTTCGATATACAGATCGTTCCCTTCCCGGGTCCGTTCCCCGACGCCGCCAAAGACCGAATAGCCGCCGTGGTGCATCGCGATATTATGGATCAGCTCCATAATGATAACCGTTTTGCCGACACCGGCTCCGCCGAAGAGACCCGTCTTGCCGCCTTTGGAATAGGGTTCCAGAAGGTCAATAACTTTAATTCCGGTTTCGAGGATTTCGGTGCTGGTTGAAAGTTCTTCGAATTCCGGGGCATCGCGATGGATTGGCCACGAGAATTCGGACTTGATCTGCTCGCCACCGTCGATTGTTTGGCCGATTACATTAATCAGCCGGCCTAAGGAAGCGGGGCCGACGGGAACCGAAATCGGTGCGCCCGTATCGTAGGCTTTCATGCCGCGGACCAAGCCATCCGTTGTATCCATCGACACGGCACGGACTCGGTCATCTCCCAAATGCTGCTGGACTTCGACGATCAAGTCTTCGTCCTTGCCGTCCATATTCTTCCTCGGGATTCTGAGGGCGTTCAGAATCTTAGGCAGCTTGGGTGCCTCACCGTTGGTTTCCCCGGCGTTGATTCCCGAAAAATCCACGTCCACGACGGGTCCGATTACTTGTACGATTGCTCCTTCGTTCATGCGATAAATAGTTGATAACGGAGTAGTTGATAACGGATAGAGGATAACGGATAGCAGTGGAATTTAGATGGCCTGCATTGGCGAGTGCATAATCGGCGTGATTTACCGATCCGTTATCCACTTTCCACTACCCGTTGCCCAGGATTGCCGCCGCCAAACGCTATAATCCCACATACGGTTCGGAAAAAGCCTGGTTACGATTCTCTTTCCCTCTCAGGTTACCAATTTCTCGACCTCCTTCTTTATGACGGGCTTATACTTCCTCCTTTTTTCGTGGATTCCATCCATCCGCATATTCCGTTTTTCCGCTAAAGGCGTCGAATGGATCGGTCCGGAGCCGCCTCACGCCTTCTTCCCATTCCAATTCCTCTAAAAGTGTCTTCGCTTCGGCCCGCTCGAACGATTCGACCCTGGCTCGTTCCTCGGTTTCGTTGCGCTCGCGTTCGGCACGCGCTTCAATCGGTGTTCGTTCTCTCAATTGCGTTTCGTTTTCATGAAGCGGAGGATTCGGGTTGTGCATTTTCTGCGAATGCAGGGCATAAACGCTATATCGCTTTTCCCATCGAAGCTTCTCCTCATGCGACATCAACCGCCAGACCGAAGCCGCGTACGCAGAAAGCGCACCGATCGGGCCGCGCGCCGGAGTGAACGAAGCCACATCGTAGCGCTGCTCGTGCGAGAAGATGACCATCGTAAGCGGCATCCGCGCGCGAATCGCGAGAATGCCCTGCGCGAACTGCTCGCGCTCCCAGCGCGAAAACGAAGTGAACTCGAACGAATTGAGAAGCACGATGCAGCCCGGGCGCTCCTTTACTTCCTCTTCGAGCCGCGAGGCCGTGAGCAGCGAGGTCGGCGCGTCTAAGATCGAGAGGTTCTCTGGAAACGGATTCGGAACCGCGTCGTCGAAGGTGACGTGATCGTGCTCTTCGAAAAACCGCGCGAAAGAGGGAGGAAGCGGAATATTTTGCTCGTGGAGCGCATGGGCGAAGGTGCGCTGCATCAGGTCTGCGCCGGCGTAGGTATTGATAAGGAGCACGTGCCGTTCCGGGAACTTCCGCGCCAGAAAAAGCGACATCGCGTTCGAAATCTCGACCGATTCCCGTATATCCCGATTCAGCACGAGCGTAAGCGCATTGCTGTGGACCACAATCGCATCCCCCTCCGCATTTTCATACTGGCAGAGCTGCTCGCGCGCGGGCTCCGGCGCCGCCGCAAATAAGTCCGCCATCCCGATCTTCCGTACTCCATCCAATGCACAGATTGCCATAATGTTACTCCTTAAAGTGTAGAAGTTCTCTTGAATTGCGTTTGAAATTCATAAAGGCACCTCCCCGATTTTTCATCATTCATCATTCTTCATTCATCATTGCTGTGGGTGCCCATACGCGCAATAGCAACATAACACATGAAGTATATAATTGTTACAGGAACCACAAAGATTTAACATTACGGGCACCTGTTTTCTATGTGATGAATACTCTCTGGCGCGGTTCCGTATCTCAGCTCCGTTAGGAGCGTAATATGTGTAGCCCCGGGTGAAGTGAGCGCAGCGAACGGAACCCGGGGTTAGCGGATCAGTTTTAATTCCCAGAGTCTAGGAGGGACGACAGATCGCCTCAAGAACAATCCAGATTCAATTACCAAACGGAAAATCATGCCTGAGCCATTCTTCACCCGTAATTGTAGCAGGCGTTGTCGATCCGAGCTCTCCGATGAACTGAGTTGTTGGTGTTCGGGCATACTGGCCGCCACCTCTCGGTAAAATAGTACCCAACTTATGTGCAAGCGCGCGTTCAATTTTTGAAATGGAAGATAGGACAAGTATATCCGTACATCTTGTCATGGCAACGTAGAAAAGGCGCCGTTGCTCCTGAAGAGCCTCGCGGCGCTCAACCGGTGGCAAGTTCCCATCAACAATAGGTATAAATGCTTGATTACATGTCGTCACAATAGTGACCTTCGCAGTCAAACCTTTTGACTTCTGCAAGCTCATAACGCGCACGTATTCAGCATCCTCCGGTATCTCCGGTTGAGCGAGCTCATGACAAATCGCATTGTATAGCTTCTCCACTGTTTCACAATTAGGTAGAACCCGAAGAGCTACGTCTCGAAGTCCACTAACACCCTCCTCACCTGCTGGCATTAATTCATCCACGATAGCGGAGATTTCACCTGAGCCGAGATCTTCAACGGCTGCTATAATTTCCGTAAATTGAAGTAAAAGATTATCGACACCAGGAAGGAGGGAACTGTCCTGTTCGGCGGAAACCATTGTTTGCCAAGGCGACAGATTATTGTCTTCGCAATAAGTCCGAAGCAAAGCATACTCTTCTGCAAATCCAGTATCGCTTCCTCTCCCGAGAAGATAGCGAAGGGCAACTCTATCCTCCTTATCGACCAACAAAGTTAGCATCGCCAGAGCATATTGCGCTTCGGTCGATTCAAAAGCCTCTTCTTGGTAGAATGAATGGGCATCAATACCTCTTTCATTAAGCGCATCCCTAATCGCGTAACCGATTAGCTTTCTCGGTGTTAGGACCAAGATATCACCTGGTTCAACGCCCCTGGAATTTATTAAGTGAGTAACAAGGCCTGCTAAACCGTTTGCTTCAGCATTCAGGTCGGCCCACTGTACGATTGCAATATCGCCATCACAGTTCCCGGGTCTGGGAACAAGGCGTTGTGCAAGGTTTGCCCCGTGGTTTTTGGAAATTAGCTCATTGGCGAGAACTACGACTCGCTTCGGACATCGGCGGCATTCCTGAAGGCTCTGGTCGTACGTATTCGGGTGTGAGGTTGCATAAGTACTGATTCCCTCTGGGTTGGCGTGTCTGAAGCGGTAAATTGATTGATCAACATCACCGACAATCGATATTCCGCCAGCCGCTCCAAGAACATCTATAAGCTCCTGCTCTGCGCGATTAAGATCCTGAAACTCATCGACCAATACGTGATCAAATCCTGGGTTGAAGTGCGGATTAGCTCTTAGAAATTTCAGAGCCTCAGGCACTACTTCCCCAATGAGCATCGCGCCATGGAACCGGAGCCAACTAATTAAAAAATCTTGGAATATCCGATCCGATTCCGTCGTTGGCCAACCTGGTACTTCCGACTGGAGTCTGGCCCAGGCCGCTTCAAAAGCGAGGATTTGTTTTGTGATCTCTCGTCTCGGGCCAAAGGATGTTTGATATAGAAAATCATGGAGAAGGCCTTCCGCCTCAAAGCGAAGTATCCCGCTGCTCTTGAACGTTAATAAGGGTCTTGTGGCTCGTCCAGATATTTCAAGTACATCATTTCGACTAAGGAGGCCGAAGCAGAAGGAGTGAAGGGTCCCGGCATTAATTTGTTGAGACCCGACAATATTTAAGTCGCGAATATCATTAACCAATGCTCTGGCGGCATTACGCGTAAAAGTTACCGCGAGTATCTGAGAAGGTTTCACCCCCTCTTCGAGTAATCGTGCAACCCTTCTTTTAAGCGCAAACGACTTACCCGTCCCTGGCCCCGCCATTACCCTCAGAGGCGATTGAGTCGCAGCCGCAATCGCCAAAGCTGCTCCGGTTAATCCATCATTCCATGCCATGTTTTGCCACTTTGCGAGGAAGAACGCTTGTGCTAAAAGTTGATAAAATCGTGTTTTGGGATGATTCGTTTTAAGAAGTTAACCAGGTTGGCCTTATGGCCTTTCATATTAAAATGGAAGCTCATTAGGTCCCCTAAGATCGACTATCCCTTCAGTACGAGCTTTCAATCTCCCTTGGTTTGCAAGGATCCAGTTCTCACCTACGTCTGTGAGCTTTAGCGCTGTATAGTTATTGCCGTTCCAGTCTATTTCATTTACGGAAATTAAAAAACCACGCCTCACCAAGTCTCGAATTACTAGCCCCGACATAGCTTTCGTATAGCCGGCACGTTCCATGTCATTCATCACATTGTGACCGCTTACCGAATCGTCTGGTAAAGGACAATTCCCGAGTACAATTCCAAGAGCGGCAATATGTGTATCCGGAACTTCGGAAGCCTCTTCAACAACTTCGCTTATCCTGAGAGAACTAATTTCAATCTCTTTCATTGCCAGCGCGTTCAGCCTAGCAGTGATTTCATCTCCCATTTTTTTAAATGCACTCGGAGATTCGACACCATAGCGTATAATAGTTCGATGCTGAATGTCAAACGGAAACTTTTCTGGACGATCCTCAGAACATATTAAAACAAGCCCCTTGCCCTGTGCTCGTGCATAACCTACCTCGTACCATACATTCGGGCTGTTTGTGGATATATCAGCGATACAAACGATCGAATTTTTAATTCCTGCTTCTATTTCATCGATCGGAATTTCGACGGCAGGATCACGGTCTACACGATAAGGAATCAATTCGGCTGCTTTGATTGCGGGCCCAACGACCTCATCGTATCGTAGGTCAAATGGACCACCATTATCAAAAGGTTGAATCACGAAACATTGAGACATATTATTTTTCCTGTTCTTTACTCAACCGTTTGCCTTTCGCACAGGTGCCCTCATTCCGCCGTCTATATTTCGGGCGGCGCGGTGTTATTTTAATTTTCTCCTCTTCCGCTTGCGGGACGGGAACATAATCGGATAACCTACGCCGTTTCGAGCGAGACTTTGGCGAGGCTTTCGGGCGAGACGCGTTTCGAGAGCCGAAGAATTTCCACGCCGAAGGGCACGATTACGCCTTCCCTCAGCTTGAAAGAAAGCTACAAGCCCATCCAGCGCAATGCATCATCGAGCGATAGCTTCATTCGCAATACTCACAGCCATAACTACCGTTTTTGCCGGTTGCTTTAGCCCATCCACATACACACGCGATATTTCCGGCGTTTACATTCCGGTCGATTCAATTCCGCGGTTCGATACGGTAGTCCTTTGGACGAATATTCGTCCCGATAGCGAAGGTTTCTTCTTCCATCGTTTTCTGGATAGTTCCGGTTCCTTGCGATCGGACAGCGGGACTTTCACCCGTGACCAGTCGTTGTCCGATAGCAGGGCACACCTGTCTCCCACGTCGCTATACGATCTGGATTTTCCAAAGTGGGTGCAGGCAAGCGATTCCGCCAGCGGTTTTATTGAGGCATCCATATTCAGAGGATATAATGGGCGAGTTTGGCTCAGCGTTGGTGTCGTTCAAGCAGCCGGACACCGCCTTGGCGGCACGTATCAGAAGATCCGCTCCGTGGAATATCGGCCATTGTCACGGTTTAACCTCCTGTCTTTCTAAGGTAAGCAGAATTGATTTTGGTAGGAAGATCGCACCACGGAACTCTGTCCTCCCCTTCGAGATTAGCCATATTATGTCCGGAGCCGACCTTCTTGCGACCATCATCGAGGCTGTTGTTGGGATAATCCTTTTGACAGCCTGGATTGTGTTCGCGTTTTACCTGGTCAAGAAATGGAAACGGCGCAATATCGATCCTGGTCCTCTCATTCCTCCGGACTTCTATGGTGCGTGGCAGGGCCACAATCTCGGTACAACAACGATGGAACCCGGCGAACTAACGCGCATCGAGCATGACCTTGAACATCCGGCCGGGGAACGGAAGGATTAAGCGGAAGCAGGAACTTCCCCGTACACGAGCGGGTAAGCGCCTTGAAAACCCACACCTGTCATCCCCGCGCATGCGGGGCTCTGCGCCGTTTCGCGCGAGACCGTGGCGAGGCTTTCGGGCGAGCCGCGTTTCGAAAGTTTTGCCAGTTGGCATATTACAGGGCACCCCGTCGGGGAAGCTGGAGCTTCCCCGTACACGAGCGGGTAACGATTGGTGCGGGGCTGTGGTTGAAAGAGGATGCTTTCAAAATCTGCTGCAGTCCGCAAGCTGGGCGAGCGCACGGGATTCGAATGGCGCAGCCGGGAGGTGAGCCGTGTCGAGAGCCTTAGCGATGCGGTATTCGGCCTTGCCGTCACGCTGCTCATCGTCTCCGCCGAAGTGCCGAAAACGTATGAGGAGCTACTGTCCTCGCTTCGCCTGTTCGTTCCCTTCGCATTTTCATTCGTGATTCTGATGAGTATCTGGTACCAGCATTATATCTTCCACCGCCGCTATGGACTGGAAGACCTTGCCTCGACCATTTATACTATGGCATTGCTGTTCCTCGTACTGTTTTATACCTACCCGCTCAAGTTCATGTTTATGGTGGACCTGGGCACGCGCGGTTATGAACTCCAATCGGCGCAGGAACTGGCGGGATTGTTTACCATCTATGGCGTCGGGTTCATTGCGATCTATGTCCTTTTTTTCTTCATGTACCGCCATGCGTACCGGAAGCGGGAGGAATTAAACTTAACGGAAGTCGAAGTCTGGGATACGCGGCATTCGATGCGGGAAATTCTGATGATGGGTTCGGTGGGATGCCTTTCGGTCGCGGTGGCAAACCTGCTTCCCGGCGATTTGGTAATTCTGGCCGGGCCCGCGTACGCGTTACTCGGGCTTATCAGTTGGCTGCACGGTTCGTGGTCCAACAAACGCCGGGCGGCGATTTTCGTGCGATTGGAAGCGGCCGCAGAAGAGCCGGAACCGGCGCTCAATGTTTGAGGATAAGATCGAACGAACCTCCGGAAACCATTCCACCTGTGGTTGTTTCCTGCCAGTTCGTTGCGCCGGAGGCATCGCTCGAATCCTCGGTAATCTGATATCCGACATCGAAGAGTTGCAAGCGCAAATCATTATCTACTGGTAATACCGCCGGAGAGCTTTCGCCGTTATCGTACCAGAGGGTGTCTGCAAAGTGGAAGGGTGTTCTAACACTGGAAACTCTATGGAAGATAGCCTGCGCGGTCTGGTGAATGGTGTCCCACGTGATTTGGAGCAACGGGTATGATTCATTGTTTAACCGGATCAAGCCATAATTCAGGCCAGTTCCCGTTTTTGCGAAAACGGTTCCCTGAATACTGGTGTCGATTTCGCGGGAAATGGTAACTGTGGTCCTCCAGGTGGAGTCGATGGGCACAGACGATCCGCTCTCATATCCTGTGCGATGATGGACCTCGATTGCACTGTAGTTATCCCAAATCTCCGCCAGCGTTGTCCATGCCGTCGGTCGGGTGATGACGAGCGTTCCGGGATAGTAGCCGCGTAGCGAGTCGGACAGCATAATGTTGCCGGAGTAGCTATTTGGTATGGCATGAGAGACAATGCGATCGGGAAACACGGAATCGATCGGGAACCTCATTCCATTGACGGTCAGGCTGGGGACGCCGTGGTAATTATTCATCCCGGTGCCGGGGATCGAAAACGAGCCGCCGATGGGAACGCTATCGGCGATAATGGCATGCGGACTAAACGTGTACTCAATCACAATCGGCTTGGCAGAGTAGGCAGTCTGTTCATAGGCCCACACTTTTACAGGGCCAGTTTTCGCCCCTTCGGGCACATACACTCCGATTTCGGTATCCTGGACCAGGAAGGTCTGGGCGCGGGCAGTGTCAATGAAGACGCGAATATCGTTGGCATCGTAGCCGAAATCGGTTCCATAGATCATGAGGGTATCGAAGGTCCAGGCTGTGTCCGGAAAAAACCGTGAGATGGTCGGCGCCAGCGGGTTAAGGACGGAAGTGCTCGTCGAGGTGCAGGAAAGCTCGATCAGCGCCAGGAGGGCGAGCATCGGAAGGAAACACAAAGTCGATTTCATGGTGGGTTTTGCCGATGATTATGCGTGTATATCAATAACTCATCCACCCGTCGAAAGTTACAGAAAAAAGTCGAAGGAATAGTCGAATATTCATCCTATACCAGTAAATACTTTCCTCGTGGGATCAGAAATTTTCCCGTCGTGCAGGCTGAAATCAGTAAAGAGTCGCCGCAACGTCCAAATTTCGCCTTATGGCGGAGAATTTGGGGAATTCAGAATATCAACTCACTAATACTATGGCACAAACACAGCATAACCACGTTTCCGATGGCCTCTACAAGGCCTCGAAGAAGACCCCGGAATTTCTTAAAGTCCCGGCGATGAAGTATCTCATGATCGATGGCACCGGCGACCCGAATACCTCGAAGCAATTCCAGGATAGCATTCAGGCGCTTTATTCGTTGGCGTATGGAATTAAATTTGGGCGCAAGAAGCGCGGCGAGGAATCCGACTATAAGATCCCGCCGCTCGAAGGTCTCTGGTGGAGCGATGACCCGAAGAATTTTATGGACGGCGGCGATAAATCCAAATGGCAGTGGCGACTGATGATCTCCGAGCCGGACTTCGTCTCCCAGAAGGACCTAACCATTGCCGCGGAGGAAGCAGGGAAGAAGAAAGCGTTGCCAGCCTTGCCTTCCGTGCGATTAGAGAAATTCGCGGAAGGACCGGCAGTGCAAATGATGCACGTGGGGCCATATTCGACCGAGCACACGTCCATTGCCAGGCTGCACGATTTCGCGAAAGAATCCGGCTACGAGATTACCGGGAAGTTCCACGAGATCTACCTGAGCGATCCCTCGAAAACGGCACCGGAGAAAATCAAGACGATCATTCGCCAGCCAGTCGCGAAACAATCCTCTTAGGTGATAACCCGCTTATAGAGCGCGGAACCGATCGCCAACAAGACACCCTGTTTTTTTCGCCAGGGTGGCAATGGTGTCGTTCGCCCGGCAGTTTGTTCAATGCGATGATTCCACCGCGGCGGCCGGCGGGGGAGCGGGCGCGAACGGAGTCAGATCGAAGAGGTAACTTATTCCCAGTTCAGCGGTAGCCAAGGGACCATTGTTGAGCGTAGCATCGGCGCCGTGGAACCAGGCGGATTCGATATTTTTCGAGAAGGCATAGGACCCTTCCACGTGGAAATTAAGCGTTCCCAGGTCCGAGCGCAGCAGTTCCACGATCCCACCGATCCTGCCTTCGAATAAGGCATTGACGTCGCCGGGTTTAAGGTTCGGAGTCGCTGCGCCGCCTAGCGCCGTTGTGCTTACCGAGACCGGCAGGCCAAGCCCGACGCCGATCAGGAACCCGCTGAACCGGAGTTCCGGGCGCAGGGAGATATAACCGAAATTGTAGTTCACGCCGAGGTTCGAATTAGCCTGATCGTGGAAATTAATGGTCCGCGCGTCATAGACCACGCCGAGATCGAAGCCGACGTTTCTCGTATAAGTAAAGTCAAGCAGCGCACCGGGCGTGTAGGCAAATCCCGGAGAGGTTTTCGATCCCGAGGCGACATCGCCCGCGTTGGCGGCCGCGCCGGCCGTAATCAGGGGTCCGGCTTTCAGGTCCATCAGGCCGTCCTGTCCCTGGACGAAGGCAGTTTGGGCCGTGGCCCGGAACGCGGAGGTGCTGAGCAGCACAAAGGCAAGGAGTCGGATTGTTTTCATAGTGGTGCCTCATACAAATTAGAGTGCTGGTTATCGTTGTTTGGGCTGGCCGACATAACCGGAACCATAGTTATACTTTTTGCTGGCCGGTGGCATCGAGGGTGTGATAGCGCGCATCGGTACTTCCTGCACGACGCGATCGTAATTCGGCGCTGCCACTCTGGCCGGTGGGGGCGCCGGCGCTCGGCTTGTTCCCGTCCCTGGAGTCCGTGGGGTGGGGGCAGGAGTCGGTGCCGGCGCTGGGGGCCGAGATGGGACATTTGGTAATGGCGCCGGTGCTTGCGGCGCCGGTGCTTGCGGCGATGGCGCATTTGGCAAGGGCTGCGGGGCCGGGGTTGCGGCGCGCCGCTCACGCGGGATCCGCATAAAGGTTACCCGGTCCGAGTTCTCGTTGAAGGCGCGCGGCACGAGTTCCCGATCGCTGGGAACGTCGGATATAATCCGCTGGTGCATCACAATATCCGGATACCGATCGTAGCAGTGGGGGGGATAGTTATCGTGGTAATATCGGTCGTGCAGCCAGGGCCGGGCAATATCGCGGTGGATGAGTACGAGGAATACGCCATAGAGGTTGACATCGGCATACATCGGAGGCAACGTGGCGCTGCATATCCACATCGCGCCGGTTTGGTAACAAAAAGTGCCTTGCCAGACATCGTAATAGACGTCGTAATCCGGCAGATAATAATAGCGGATGGTGCTTACGTTGTCGTAGGGCGGAGCCCAGGGTGGCGGCACGTAGTTTCGGTAGACGACTACGGCGCGCTCCCCGCTCGGAGCCCAGGCGCACGAAGGCAAGAAGGCCCCAGCGGTTAGGGTTCCCACTACGATCGAGAGCACCATCCAGAACTTTGGGGGGCAAGAGGTATTCATCGTTCGCTCCTTACGCATTAACGGTTGCCTCGGAGGCTGGCGTTTGGCTGTGGTCTCCGAAGATCCATTGGTGAAGTTCCTCGTAAAAGGAACGGAGAGCATTGGCCTGAGAAGCTTCTTTCAAGTCCAGTAGCTTGTGCAAGCGCTGCTTCATTTTGAGAAGCCGTTTTTCGGCAATGATGCGGAGGAGATCGCCGATTTCCGGCTTTGTCGTCCGCGATTTTTGCGAAAGTTTCATTGCAAGCCGCGAGGCGTTCCGAATCTCGTGCGTCACTTTGTCGGTAAGGTCTGCGGTCAGATCGAGCGCGTATGCGAGTTCGCCCAGCCGTGCGCCGAGCCATTGTTTCATGCGGTGCTGATACTCGTGCGATGAGCGTGAGCGCCGGGAGAGGAGGCGGGTGGCGCCGTAGGCCGCGGCAGTTCCCGCGGCTACGGCGATCCCAATCCGTATGCTCCGTGCCTGTCTGGAACGCGCTCGTGGCAGCGTCTCCAGTAATGGGGTGGTAGCCATGGTGGTCGCTTTCTGTGATATTACAGTTCCACGGATTCCATTTCTTCGACCGTGATCTGGTCGTTCACTTTGGAGACGCCCGGCGCGGCCCACGCCGCATTCTCCGCTTCGTCCCGTTCCGCCCAGGAATGTACCGTCCCTTTGAGCGTGACCAGGCTGCCGTTGACATCCACGGAAACATTGCCGGCATTAATGGTGGCCGAGCGCTGGAATGCTTGCTTAATCTTATCCTTGATTTGCACCGGTTTCAGGATGGGTTTTACCGTGACGAGATTGCTGATACCTTTTACACCGGCTAAGTCTTCCACTTCCTTGCGGGCTTCGTCTTTTTGGAATTGCCACTCGACATCGCCTTCGAGTTTTACCCAGCCATTCTCGACGCTCACGGTAATGCGGTCGTCCGGAACGGCCGTACACCATCGGAGTGCATCGACGGCGGCCTGCGCGATTTCCGTGTCCGTCTTCATATTTTTGTGGTCGAGCCGGACTTCGATTTCTTCGGCCACGGCGCGAACGCCATTAATGCTCTTGGCAGCTCGCTCGGCAGCCAGCTTTGCAGGATAACTATCCACATGTCCGGTTAAAGTTACCACGCCATTTTCGGCTGTAACACCCAGGTCGGCCTTCTGGCCACTGGAACCGTTCAGAAGCGGTTCCCAACGGAGCGAGTCCATGACGTCGCGCCGTAATTGATCGTTGGATTTCATACGTGTATTCGGTTAAGAAAAAAGTTCACTTCGTGTCTGGCGCATTCATATCATGAATGCATGGATTAGCGAACGATGGGTCAAAAAGCGAACCACGCACACGAGCATCCACTATTGCGGCGAAAATGGCAGAACATGGGAGTTAAAGTTGTCAAGATATTTACGGCTCAACGTCAATAATTCTTACATGAAAATGAATGAATCCGGTGAGAATATGGCCCTTTGTGCTGGATTAGGAACCTGGGAAACATGGCACATTTTTCGTCTTTTCGGTGGATAACGATGCAGGAAACGGGAGCGGACAATGGCATTAATCAAGTGGGGTACGTCCCCCTTTAATTCGGTGGAGCGGGTCATGCTGGGCGCGATGCGCCGCCCCGCGAGTTTTGAAGAGCTCGAACTTCCGAACGTCGATATTTCGGAAGATCAGGAAAATTTCTACATTATCTCGGAATTACCCGGCATGCGAGATGAGGATGTTAAAGTTACGGTGGACGCCGATGTATTAACCATCAGCGGGCACCAGGGCAGCGCCAGTACACTGCAGACACGAAGAACGCACTGGAATGAACGCGCGCATGGCGAGTTCGTCCGGTCCTTTTCGATGCCCCATAACGTGAAAGCAACAGCCATATCGGGCACGTTTCGGGACGGTCTGCTGGAACTTACGCTGCCGAAGGTAGCTCCGGCCGTGCCAACGGTGCGAGAAATACCGCTGAATACAACGACCAGGTATGGCAGCCGGCCATCCATCGCGTCGAAAAGGAACTCACTTCCCCCGAAAGCGGTCCTCGCAGCCCACGCGGTTACGCCGGATTAAAAAGGGAAAGCGCCACTCCGGGCTGGGTGCCCGGAGTGGCGATCGCAAAAAGGAAAGGAAAATATTATGTCAAAGACATTCTCGATCATTTTGGGTTTAGGACTCATCGCGCTTTGGGCAGTCGGAATTTCGACGGGCGATGTAACCGGCTGGTTGCTCTGGCTCGATGGAATTATCGGCATAGGCGCACTGATCATGGGGCTTGCCATGAATCGGGACTCCTCGAAAAACCTGCGCGTCGGCGGCCCGGTGTGGGTCGCGCTTTGTCTCTTCGCACTTTGGATTATTGGGCTCTACCTTGGAGCCACAAGCTGGCTTTCCTGGTGGACGTTCGGCTTCGCGTGCGCATTTCTCATTCCGGGAATTGCCTCCACGTCTGCGCCGAAAACACCCCATCATCCGATTACCGCCTGAACGTTTCGTTCTTGGGGGTTTCTTCTTAGGAGGTTTCCTTCTTAGGACCGGCAGGCTCTAATCGGTGAGCGCATCTCTCGAATGCAGCTACCTTTGTAGCGGCATAAGAGGGTTGTGTTCTAAACGGAAGGAATCAAGGCTGTTCAAAAGTGGAAAGGTAGGTGAATAATTCATGCACACACACGGTTGGTTACCCGATAAGCACCAAGAGAAAGATGATGTCGTACGGGTCTTTGAAACGGTACTCAACTCGGAAGATCGGCCGGCCTCCGGCCCAATACCGGGCAGTGTCGTATTCCATTACCGCAACCATCCGCATTTGCTCCGGATGACGCGGCACCGAGCCAACCGTCACGGAGAGCATCTTCAGGAGACGGCCTTTCGACCTACCCCATTCGGACCTATGCCATGACCGATTTTCAATTCGTCATTTTCATCTCGATGGTTTGCGGCATGGTCATAGGATGGATGTCGAAGCTGAGGGCACACACGCATCGTGGAATCCATTGGGCGGGCGGAGAAATGACACGACAGGTCCTCCGGGATTTCCCCCGGTTTCGGACCTTCCCTTCCACTGACCGGTCCGCACATTCCAAGGCTAACAGAATAAAATTATGAGCTTTCTAACAAATATCATTTACGATACTTCGGAAAATCAAAATTTCCGGACCGTACTCTTTACCGGCAAAAAATCCCAACTGGTGGTTATGTCCATTCCGCCCGGCGGGGAGGTCGGTATGGAAACGCATGATGCTGTAGAGCAAACGCTATTCATTTTAAGCGGTAAAGGAGTGGCGATGCTGGACGGTGAGCGCAAGGACGTACGCGCCGGCGATGTCCTGGTTGTTACTCCGGGAACGGAACACAATGTCCTTAATACGGAATCGATCCCGCTAAAGATTTATACGATCTACGCGCCGCCGAA
>JAKAIL010000210.1 GCA_021825235.1 Bacteroidota bacterium
CGGGAGAAAGAGGTGGTTGAGCTGCACCTACAAGGAGCCCATGCTTCGTATGGACGGATTCCCTTGTTGGTACTTGGTAAAATTGCCCAGTCCCTTGCAGAAGCAATTTCTAATGCGTCACTGAGGGTGCAATCAGGGGTTGAGTCATCAGGCCGGATTACGAAAGAAATTAGCAGTCTCCTGAATTTACAGCTCTCGGGAATTATGCCAGGTTCCACACGTCTATTCATCACTGGTGACACTGCCCCTGATTTATTTGGTCAAAGTGTTATAGGGGAAAGCCTTGAACGCACATTCGATCTATTGGCTGCCGAAAGCGGCGAGGATCTGACTCAGTCTATTTCCAAAGTGGGTACTAAAACGAGTAAGAAATTATCGGAATTGCTGAAGGTACTCGAAGCTGAAGAATTTGAGGTAGAGCTTCGATGGAGTTCTCCGTCGGAACGAAATTATGAGTGGAAGGCAGATGTACCAAAAATGAAAAGAATTACTTCCACATTAGAAAGTATTTCGGAGTTGCCTCCCGAAACGCTATCAGTAAATGGAACCCTTTATATGATGAGTCTTAAAGGATCCTTTGAAATACACTCTAATGATGGCACAAGTTATAAAGGCCAGTTCCCATTAGCCCTTTTAAAGGAAATCAAACCTCTTCATCTTGGTGATGAAATAACCGCTGGAGTTGAAAAGCGGATTATTCAAAACCGAACAACTGGGGTCAGCAAAACTTTTCACACTCTCCTTTCAATTTCAGCTGTTTGATGATCAGCAGACGATCGTGGCGCGTCTCGAATCGGAGCGCGCGGAAATAGAAATGCTAAAAGGCCTTATTGCCCGAACGGAGGAGAAGATTAAGTCAAGAGTTGCCGCGTTGTGGGGCGGTAACTAAAACCGTTACAACTTCTCCTTCAGCTCCACGATAGCTTGCTCGCATTGGGAGCGGATGAGGGAGAATTTTTCGTGGACTTCGTCGGGGTTTTTCTTTTCGTCGCAGAGTTTTTCCATGGTATCGGCAAACCCGGCAGCGGTCTGCATGCCCATGAACTTGAGGTGCGGTTTCATCGCGTGGAGGCGGCGGCGGGCGTTATCGAAATCGTTTTGTTCCAGCGCCGAGGCCACGGACTCCAGTTGTCCTGGAACTCCGTCCAAAAACATGCGGATATATTTCTTCAGTTGTTCTTCGTTACCGCCCGTAATTTCGCGGAGGGCGTTCAAATTGGTTACCGGTTCCGTACTCGGTTGTGTGGCTTGACCGTTCGTTGCTGTCATGGAGGTAGGAAAATGTGATGCCGCTACAGGTTTCGGTGTTTTTTTGTAATATTTCGCGATGACGCGAAAGAGTTCGTCCTGCTTGAACGGCTTAGGAATAATATCGTTCATTCCGGCGGCAAAACATCGGTCTATTTCGGATTTAATCACGCTGGCGGTGAGCGCGATGATGGGGACGTCCTTCTTGCCGCGCGGCAAATAGGTGCGGATATGCTTGGTGGCCTCGATGCCGTCCATCTCGGGCATTTGCACGTCCATGAGGACGAGATCGAAGGCGAAATTCTGGAGGAGCGTAATGGCCTCGCGTCCGTTGGAGGCAATTTCGAGCGCGACCTCGGGAATCATATTGCGCAGTGTGTCCGATAGGACGATCTGGTTGTACTCGTTATCCTCGACGAGGAGCACGCGCAGCCCGGCGAGCGAGGCGGCATCGAGCACAGCGGTGGGCTCGGGTTCCACGAGCACGTCCTCGCTCGCGACTTCATAGGGAACCGTAAATGCAAACTCGGATCCGCGGCCCGGCTCGCTGGTTACGCCAATATGTCCGCCCTGAAGTTCCACGAGCGTGCGGGAGATGGTCAGGCCCAGCCCGGTCCCGCCATATTTGCGGGAAGTTTCGGCATCGGCCTGGGAGAAGGAATCGAAGATGGAGTTCAGCTTCTCCGGCGGAATGCCAATGCCGGTATCGCGTACGGCGAAGCGGACGCTCATGCGGCGGTCGCCCGCCTGCGCGGCAGTAACCGTGAGCGTGACGGACCCGCGCTCTGTAAATTTCACGGCGTTGCTGAGCAGGTTCATCAGGACCTGCGACAGCCGCGCGGGATCCCCCAGCACTACGTGGGGCGCGGACTCCGCCATGTTTTCGGAAAGTTCCAAGCCTTTCGCTTCCGCCTTCAGCCGGATCATTTCCAGGGCGTGTCCCGTCACTTCGCGAAGCCGGAATGGAATGTGCTCGAACTCCATCTTGCCGGCCTGCAGCTTCGAAAGGTCCAGAATATCGTTGATGACGACGAGCAAATTATCGGCGGAGGACTCGATAGCCTCCAGATACTCCCGCTGCTTGGCCGTAAGCGGTGTATCGAGCAGGAGCATGGTCATGCCGACCACGGCATTCATGGGCGTGCGAATTTCGTGGCTCATGTTGGCCAGGAACTGGTGCTCCAGCCGCTCACTGGCTTCGGCGCGCTCTTTCGCGGCCGCGAGTTCGCGATTGACGCGCTGGAGTTGCCGCTCGTTTCGATAGAAGATGAGCGCCACCAGGCAGAGCACCACGGCGAAGGCGATGATCGAGTAATTGATCGTCCGCTGTCGGGTAATCTCCTGATTTTGCGCGGTAATTTGTCGCTCGCGCTTGTTGGCCTCGTACTTTTGTTCCATGTCGTCTAAGATGCGGCTCTTTTCGACATTGTAGATGGAATCGTGGAGCGCGGTGCCTTTATCCAGGAAATTGAAGGCGGACTTGTAATCGCCGGTGGCGGCATAGGCTTTGGCGAGGCTCAGGTAGCCATCGGCGAGGCCGGCGCGGGCGCCAATACGCTCATCGATCGAGCGGGCGAGGTTCAGGTAATAGAGCGCGCTGTCGTTCTGGTGGAGTTCGAGGAATAAATTCCCGAGCTGGATATAGGCGCTGGCGGTATAAATAGAGTTCCTGCCAATCGCCTGGTGCATCGTAACGGAGGCGCGGTAATAGTAGAGCGTACTATCGAGCACCCCCTTCTTTTCGAACACGCTGCCGATATTGCCGAGGATGCGCGCCAGCTCATCGCGATTATTTACAGAGGCGTACAGAGTGGAACTGTTACGGAAATAGGTAAGGGCGCTATCGAGCCGGGCATCGAAGGAAATGGAATGCATCGGCCCGTTGAAGGCCCGGCCAATATTATTGTAGATCGCGGCGAGCGCGAGTGTTGTGCCATTCGTCGGTTCCGTTTCGAGCGCGGCGCGCAAATACCGCAGCGCGGTTTCCGGCTCGAGTTGGTCCAGATACAGGCAGCCCAGGTTATCGTACGCATTGGCAATCCCGGTAGAATCGTGCCGGGATTGCACGATGGTGAGTCCCGAGAGGAAGTAATCGAGGGCCTCATCGTAACTGGCCACTTCCAAATCGTTCCATCCGAGTTGGCTATAGGCGCGGGCCAGGGTTTCCGAATCGGCTTGTCGCTCGGCGGTGTGTACGGTTTGCGAGAGCCGTGCGCGCGCGGCCGTGTAATCGCCGGCATTCGAGAGCATCTGCGCGGTGAAGAGTTGGTATCGCGCGATGCGTTGCGCATCGTGCGCCTGAACGGCGTAGGCATAGGACTGCGCCGCATAGCTCATTGCCGTTGCGGTATCGGCATCCTGGAGTGCAGTTGCGAGCTTGAAGAGAATGTCGCTCTTCTCGGTATCCTGCGTGGCATAGGCATACGCGGCGTGCAGGCTATCGAAATACTGTTGCGCGTTGCCACTTCCGGTTTGCGCGGCAAGCCGAGCGGAAAGGGTGGCACTCCCTGCCAGCAGAACTATGGACAGCAGCAGCTTCATGACAGTCAAACGCGCCGCACCGCAGTTAGTGCAGCCGCAGATAAACGATATACGCGAATAATGCAAGCACGAGGACCCAAAAGACGAGGTTCATCGACTTCTGGAACCCGTTCGATTTCTTAAGCGAGTGAAGGTTTTCGAGCTGGGTCAGCGCGAGTTCCAGCTTATGGAAGGCCGTCTCGTTCTTTACGATGTAATCGTACGCGCCATATTTAATGGTGTTCGAAGCCACCTCGATGCGGTCCTGGCCGGTAAGGAAGATCACCGGCAGGTTCGGAAAGCGCGCCTTCAGCTTCGAAAGGATTTGCAGGCCGTTCATCGCATCCGGCTTGATGCTGTCCAACTGATAGTCCAGCACGGCGACATTGGGTTCGCTCGTCGTGGCAGCCAGCGCATCCTCACCGGTATTAAAAACCGAAATGGAGGCTCCGGGAAATTTCTTTTCAATGGTGTCGCGGACCATCTCGCACATTGCGGGGTCGTCGTCAACGATGGTAACATTCATTTTGTCGCCAGGGCTCATGGTTAAGTGGAAGGGGCGGAAAGCCATGCACCCTCCCTATGGTAAAAGGAAAAAAGAGGCGAGAAAGTTTTGTCCGACTGGCTGGGTATTCGGACAATCAAATGCGGGCGCACCAGAATCTTACTCCTGCTTCTCGATCTTAATATGCACGGTCGAGGACACGATGTGCTTCTGCATACCCTTGGCGGGATCCCACTGCGGGGTATAATCGAAAGCGGTGGAAGCGGAGGGATCGGTATTGATTGCGTCCTTGAATTCGTAATGCATGGCCGAAAGGAAGTTCGAAGGATTGACGCCTCCACTCTGGCCGGACACCATGGACATCAGTGCCTGATAATCCGCGGCGCTCGTCTTTCCGGAGCGTCCTTCGCCCTGGAGCTTCGCAGCCAGGTCCTTTAACTTTGCGATACGATCCTGTCCTTCGGCCATGAGCTTATCCTTGTTCATCTTGCCGCCATTATAAATTCCCCAGAGGATGGGCTCGATGGAACTGGCCGGCGAACTGGACTGGAACCCTTTCGCCACCCATGTTTCCCCGGAAGGAGACGCCAGATTATTGATGGTAATTGTGGCCTGCGCGCCCTCGCCGCAGCCCGTGGTCTGGATGGAAACGGGTGAGGTATAGGTCATCGGGCCGACATAGTCCGCCTCCCCATCTTTTGCCTGGATTTTGGCACTCTTCACGGTATAGGTGATGGTGCTATCAACGAACCTGAATTTGGCGCAGGAATCCGAGGAACCTTTGCTCAGGATCATAGGCGCGGTTCCGCTCCATTCCCACTGGTCCTGTCCACCCTGGTCGTTCTGCAATTGGACGGCTACGTCCACGGTCATCTGGTAGGGCGCTCCGACAGTCACCGATTTAGAATTACACTTGGAGATGGCGGTCTTGTGGTGCGTCGCGGAGATGTAGATATAATTCAGCGAGGCCTTTGCGGTTTCGGGCTTTGGCCCACCGGTAAGGGTTACGGTCGCTTCACCCTGATTATCGGTGGTGATATCACTCGCCGAGAGCGTGCTTTGGTTATCTTCCTTGAGCTTAATCCCAAAATGCTTCCCGCGCACATCGGTGCCATCGCAATCATAGACGTGGACGTGCAGGTTGGTCGTCTCGCCGGATTTTATTTTGGTGCGGTCCGGAATAATCGTGTACTTGAGGCCGATATAATGATCGGCGCTATCGGCTCGAATCATTTTTTGATGGGCCCGCAGATAGCCGATCGTGGGGGAAATGGACTTTACCACGTTCATCAGGTCTTGCGGGATGTTCGCGAGCGTAGTCTCATGCACAGTATCGTAGACTAAGGTATCGCCCGAGGCGGCATCTTTGAGGAAAAACGATAGCTTGTAGTAGAAATTTTGCAGGGTCTTGCCTTTTCGATCGAGCGTCGCGTAGGATATATAATCGTAGTGGGAATGCACGGCTTGTCCCTGCAGGGTAAAGCTTTCCGGACGATGATTTGCCAGGGATATGTTCAGTGGAACGGTTACCACCGGCTCGGGTGTGAGCGGGGCAGTATCGGCATCATGGCAGAAGTGAATGACGGCCATGAGCGAGCCGCCCACCGGAATCGATGCCGGTAGTGGAGATTTCTTCGAAGTATCGAAGGTGATGATGGAATCGAGCGAGTAATACTCGCTCTGGCCAAGATCGAACCCCTGCACGGTTATGGTATCCGATGTAGTATTGATCATCGTGATCGTATCCAACATGCAGTGGTTGTTTTTGATATTGAGCATTCCGAATTCCGCAGAGCCATTGCCTGTAAGCCCGCTGCCTAAGTCAATATCGCCTTCGACATATCCGAAGGGAACCACGCCCAAGCCTTTCGGCTGCCACACTTTTTGATAAAAGGTTAGCAGGGTATCGGCGAGTGCTTTCGCGCTTTGATAATCGTTGAGTAATGTCGCGGAATCTTTATACGCCTCCTCGTCGAACGCAAGGCCGCGAATCGTATCGACTCCGAGCATCCTTCCATACTTGATAAGATATTTCATTGCAGTCGTCATCGTACCGGTGAGAGAATCCAACACTTTCGGAATTTTTGCGAGGGAGGAAGCATGGCCTGTATCGAAGACGAGCGTGTCATTGGCGAACGAACTATCTTTAACGACCAGTGTAACTTTATAGGTGAATTTCTTCAGGGAGCTTCCTTTGCGGCCCACGGTAACGTAGGAGATATAATTATACGGCAATGGCTTTCGCGTCCCGTACTGCTTCACTGTTAGCGAATCGGTTTCGCTCGCTTGCTGGAGTGCGGAAGAATCGAGTTCCATGCCCCAGAGGGCGAGAATGGCTGCTTGCGCGCCCGCATAATCATTGAGGAGCTGGGTCGAGTCCGAAACAGCATGATACGCGACGGTATCGAACTTCATTCCCTTGGTGGTATCCACGCCAAGTTTAATGGCTTTGCAGGGGCAATCCTGTGCGCGCGTCGTAGGAATGAACCATGCGGAATGTAGAAAAATAGCGGAAAACAGGATCAAAGACAAGTGGAACTTCATCGCTCAAATATGAAAAAAAACGTACCCCAGCCAAACGCAGCGACCAAAATTATCGGTTCCGATTCTGTCAGAGGATTATCGTTTGCTGGGAAATGGCAGCAGGCTATTGCATTCGGTCAAAAATCTTTGTATATTTGCCCCGGAGCTATGGTGGCCGGCCTGAATCCCGTTTGTCGGTCTTTTTTGTCGATCCGATTTTAATCACATTATTAAGCTAACAGTAGGGGTGTAGCGTGGATTTCGAGGCTTTCGCCTTCGAGGTTTTCGCGACAGGATTTTGAGGAGTGAGAGAATTATGATGAGAT
>JAKAIL010000211.1 GCA_021825235.1 Bacteroidota bacterium
GGCCAGTTGGCGGTCGCTAAATCCATCGCGTTTTGCGCGGAGTAGGAGATCGGAATTAACATGAAAATCAAGCATTAAAGATTGTTAAACATATTCTAAGGCAAAACGTCTCCGGAACTTGACGGCCACCGCACCTATGCGCTCAACAACATGTAAGGATTAACCACAGGTTCTGACATTGAGTCCCCGGAAAAACGAGGAGGATTAACCCTGTCATTCCTGCGAAGGCGGGAATCCAGGTCTTAGGAGTTCCAGCAATTTCTTGAGAAGCGCGAAATTCTGGATTCCCGCTTTCGCGGGAATGACAATTCGACGACTTTTTCAGTGCACTCTGACATTTTTTCGGGCACGTGGCGCGATTTCTGATGTTGTACGGGGTGAATGATCGCGCGGGACACTCATAATGCGATAGACCCGGAGTCTTCATTTCCGTCTCTATTCCATAGAGCAAACCTCAAGCGGTCCTGGCGCATGTCGCTCATGCGGTGCGGCCACGGATTCTTCCGGCTTGTTTGACCGAAATAAGATTCGCACCTTATAGGTATAACAGCCGAGTGTTACGCGCGCGATGTATAAAGCCACGGCCATTGGTCCGTGGCTTTTTATTTTCGGCTATTCTTTGGGATTTCGAGTGATTTTAATGCGGTTCTACCCCTCGGATTCGGAATTTGAAAGCTACCCAT
The DNA here is from genome assembly GCA_021825235.1 of Bacteroidota bacterium. GTDB lineage: Bacteria > Bacteroidota > Ignavibacteria > Palsa-1295 > Palsa-1295 > PALSA-1295. The sequence goes on from JAKAIL010000211.1 coordinate 684, forward strand.
TTGGTTACAGGATTACCGGTTGTTCACGTTCTCGCGAACAATAGCGTATTTTGGTGCTTCTCAGGGTGTAACAACTTGGTTCGGGCAGGATTGTTATCTACTGCACCTTCCCGATAGACTTTTTGATCATTCACGATTCAGAACCATGAAATCTCGACGGTCGATTCTACCATTCCTGTTAGTGGTCTTCGCATTTTCATATCCGAACCACTCGGCACGGGCGCAAGCAAAAGATACCGTTTACGTAAGTGTGGATAAGGTGGCGGGTTCCACAAGCTGGCACCTTAGCTTCAACCACGCCAGCTCCGATTTTCGGTCCGTCGGCGCCATCACGCTTCACATCGATACATTGCTCTATCCGAATGACCGATTCGATCCTAACGTGACGATGACGGAGAACCCGGCCTATTCGCAGTTTCAATGGAGTTCCAATTCCTCCGTCAACAATGACAGCGTCTGGTGGTGCAATCCCTACAATCCTATTCTTTATCATGCGAAGGATTCCTTCTTTGTATTTGGGCTTATGCCCGCCAGTTCCAGCCCTAATGCCCCATTCATCGATAGCCCGGTGGTCGTTCAGTGGACCGCATCGTTCGAATCGAATGATTGTGCGGACTATACTACGCTCTCTTCCGGTCAGTTTGAGCTGATTCCAACGCTCTGGCAAAGCTATTTGCGGATGGATACCGTTACGGCCACTTCCACCGTACTTCCCGATTGCGATCCGCAATTCACGTTTACTGTGCAAAATCGAAATTCGTTGCTATCGCCAATCGATGAAATGGTGTTTCAATTAATGCCTGGTACTCTGGCATCGATGCGACCGACCGAAATGGTGGCTCCGCCGGGCTGGTCGGATTCGGTAGCGCAAAATGCTGTCTATTTTTTTACAGCACAAAACGCTATTCTATCATCCTCTTCCCTGGGCGGATTCAAAGTCGGACTCCGTGCCAATCCGAGCTCGGTTCCCTACCCGATTCCATTCGTATGGAGCGCGTTTTCTCAAGGTAGTATCATCGAGCGTGATACTACGCTCGATACCGCCGCTTCAATCCGCGTTGCCCCCTGTTCCGGTTCGGACGTTTCCAGCGACGATACCCTAACAGCAACGAATAATCGGGAGTGCAATTTCGGTTTTGATCTCGAAAACAGCCATTCCGGTGAAACTGGGAGCAGCCATCAGGTTTCGCGAATTAGCGCGCTTCGGCTCCATATAACTACCCCGGGAGTGACCTGGGCAGCCGGATCCGCCGTAAACCCGGAGCCGTGTTGGTATAACTCATCCCCCGACAACGCGACGCTTATCTTCCATTCCACTGCACAGCTCAATTGCAGCCAACCCGCGGGCAGCACCTTCACTTACGGTGTGTCACTTAACGATCCGAACCCCGGCGAACCTGTTACGGTGCAATGGGTCGATTCCAGTGGCACACAGGCACAAACGAGCGGAGAAGTGACCATTAAGTGTATTGCGTACGAGTCTCAGGATAATGTTTTTGTTGATGCACTTGGCGGCTGCAAGTATGACGTTCGAGTTCATAACACTCATGCGCCGACAGCCTCTATGCTTCACAGCGTTGTCCTTGTAATGGCGCCGAGCGTAGGAACATTCGCGACCATTCCGGCTCCAACAAGCAATGCTGGGTGGGCAGCGAGTTTTGGCAGCGGAGGACTTGCATTCACTGCCGGAAGCGGAACTGGCCTTGCTCCCGGCGCTACCGATACATTTTATTTTACGGCTGACCTCAATGCCGACACCGCGTGGCCGCTCACTGTCATAACAAAAGAAGGTAGTACTGGTAGTACGATTACCGATACAGTCATTGATCATATTCCTGGCTGCACACCACCGCTGCCACACGATAGCGTGGTACACCACATGAACATGTCCGAGTGCCTCGATACAATCGAACTCCTGAACCTCGGCACCGATGCGATCGACTCGATCGAAGTATTGCCCGCGGCACCGGTAAGAATTGACACGGTGATCATTTCCCCGCAGTGGTCAAAGACCATTACCAGTACCGGCGCGGTTGTATATAATACAACGGGCATCGGTCCGGAAGCTCCATTGGCCTTCATCGTGGGCTACACGGGTGAAACGAATGGTGTTGCCTTCGGCGATACCGTCCGCACCATTCATATCTCGAAACCGAGTTCCACGGTGGACACAACGCTCGCGTGCAGCGTGAATGGTGTGGCCCGGCCACAAGCACCGCTGAATCCGTTAGCACTTTCCATCGTGCCAAATCCGCTTAATAACCAAACGAATATCACCGTAACGACCAGCGACTTAAGCCATGTGCAGTTAGTCCTGCTCAACGTGCTCGGGCAGACGGCACAGGTCATCGACAATCGAATGCTTTCGGCCGGCGACCATCATTATGCATTGGATGCGTCCATGCTCCCGGCCGGGACGTATTACCTGCGGCTCCAGTCCGATAGCGAGGTGTTGACGAAGAAGCTGGTAATCGAACGATAGCCTTTCCCCAAGCCCCTCCACGCGAGGGGCTTATCGTTCTATGGCGAACCGTGCGGAGGCCAGTTCGCGCGCGCCAGAATGTACAGTGACAAAATAGAGGCCATTCCGGAGGCCTTGACTGCGTATCGGTATTTCCCTCGTCCCCAATGCCATCGTAAGGTCTAAACTCCAGACCTGGTCGCCGATCTCATCGAACACGTCACATTCGATGGGAATCTGCTCGGCAGCACGAAGCAGAAGCGTAGGCACATCCCCCGCGTATTCCATGCCAAGAAGGACCATTGGCTCCCCGGTCATCGCGCGGCGCAACAGGGTATCGCCACAACCCACGACGGTCACAGTTGGCGGTAGCGGTAACGACGCTACCCCGGCACATCCATCGAATGAAGCACCGTTCAGGAGCATATCGGTGATAACGTAGTCTGTGGAGGCATTCGGCGCTACGTTCGCGATGTAATAGACATGGGCAATAGCGGTATCGGCTACTGCGGACACACCAACGGGCGTTTGCAGAACAAGCGTCTCGGTGCTGTTCGTGCGGGACTCCCGAAGCAAAGTCCAGGGCGCTTCTGCAGTGGCACGCTGGAACGATAGCACATTGCTATCGAAGGTCGTGGCGAATGTTATCGAATCCAGGCCGAGGCTCAACGGAATCGAATCGGTGAGCTGAATGGTAAAAACGACCGTATCGCCAGCCGCGATCGTCGCGTTTTGGGAACCATCGGCGACGATCTGAAACGGCGATGCAATGTCGGCGCCAATGATCTGAGCACTGACGGGAACCGTATCGTATAAATCCTTGCCATCCGCGTAATAATGGAGGTAAAGCTCGGTAGAATCTGGCGCGCGGCCATTGGGCAAATGCTCGATGGTGATGGGGTAAAATCCGCTCGCTTCGTGCGGAAGCGTATCGCGAACATGCACTGCAAAGCGTTCGGTCGGCGCAAGGGTGGCTGAAACCAGGATCGCCGGTATGCAGTCATTATGATAGATCAAGTATAATGAGGAATCGAGGTTAAGGCAAGAAGTGGAGACCATGTGGAAATTCGTTGTCGAGATTTCTGGCACCGCAAAGGCGCTATCGGCATAGCGCGTGGAATCGGCAACATAGCGCCAGAGCCGGCCTATGGTATCGCCGGGCATCGTGCCGCCGGCATAGACGAAATCCCCTTTCACATAAAAGCGCGTATCGAGAATATTCGTGGGACCCGGGTTCCCATTCGCATCGGTAAGCGTAGTCCACGTCACTCCATCTGTCGATTGCAAGATGCCGTGGCTGCCGGGAGTCGCGCTGGAACTCGTCTGCAAATACAGCTCACCGCAGGAGCCTTCGCGCGTACAACCCGTCGTCGGAGGAATACGCTCTATTGGGGAAAAATCTTCGCCAAAATCGGTGGAGTTAAAGAGCGGATATGGCCGGATTTCCGAAGCTTCCCATAATACGCGGCGAATGGTATCGGGAGCAGCCTGCCACGTTTCGGCAGGATAGGATGCTGGTATCGCCCAGGATTTACCGCCATCGGTCGTTCGATACGCCCCATTATTACGTTCCGTGACGATGCCGCTATCCCCGTTCATAAATGCAAAGCCATTGAACGCCTCATTCGAAAGAATGACGGACCACGTTGCGCCGCCATCGGAGGAGAGACAGAGCTTGCCGCCATTATTACCTTCCCACCCACTCGCGAACAGGAGACCATTAGAGCGATTGTAATATACGGAGGTCGTAAGTAAGACTGGTACATTCAAAGGAACCCACGTCAGCCCGCCGTCCGTCGTTTTATACAACGGGGAACCGGATCCAGAGTAATTTCCCACCACTTCGCTTCGAAAATTTGCGAACCATCCGGTGTCGGAATTCGCGAACGTGAAATCCGAGGGCAATATGCTGTCGTTCGTAAGCACGGTACTCCAACTTGTTCCCCCATCCGTCGTACGCAGCACGCGCCCGGAATCGCCCACAAAGCCGATACGGGGAGGACCGGGCAAATCGAGGAAGTAGATGCACTCTACTCCGTGCGGGAACATTCCGAGGCTCTGCCACTTGTTTTCGAGGAGCTGCGCGTGCAAGCCCCCCCATGGCATACAAGCAAGTGTAAGAAATACCAGAAAAATCGCTTTGCGCATCAGCCTACAAATAACCCGCTTCATGCCGTAAAGTTACACCCGATTAGCATTTTTCCCGCGCACTTCACACGACTCCTTTTCGTTGAATGGCAAACGTTTAACCCCGCCTCGACCTTATGAAGCGAATTCTCCTTGCTGCTTTCTTTCTTAGTACCGGCGCCACTCATCTTTTTGCCCAGGGCTATCGCGGCCACGATTTTTGGATCGCCTTTCCGCAAAATGCGGTCCTCGAGGACAATCGAAAGCTCGAGCTTTCGCTATTCATCACTGCTGAGACCCGAACGACCGGCACCATCCAAAATATGATGGACTCCAGCATCAAGCCATTTTCGGTCGAAGGTGGAGCTTCCGTTCAGGTGGATATCGATACCGAAATCGAGCTGTGCTCATCCAGTCTGATCGAACCGAAATCCCTGCACATCACGAGCGATCATGACATCACGCTCTACGTCGTTTCGCACCGCCCCGCCAGCACCGATAGCTACTGCGCCATTCCAACCGATTTACTTGGCACCCGTTATATTGCAACCGGCTATACTGCCCTTCGAAATGGACCGGAAAGCTTTACATCCGAAGCGACTGTGGTTGCGACTCAAGATAACACGCTGCTAACCGTGCATCTTACTGCTCCGACTCTTGGTGGGCTATCGGAAAGCCTGCCCAAAGGCCGCACTGCCATTTTCCCGCTTAACCGTGGCGAGGCCGTGCAACTCGCATCCTCGACTCGTGAGGGTGGCAGTGATTTCACCGGCACCACTTTCTCCGCCACGAAGCCCGTGGCATTCTTCACTGGCCACCGGTGCGCGCAGGTTCCGCCTGCTATTACTTTTTGCGATATGCTGCTCGAAGAAGAACCGCCGGAAAGTGACTGGGGACGCGCGTTTATCTTAACAAAGTTCCAGAGCAAGGATTACTACGTCGCGCGCGTAGTGGCCGGTTCCAAAGCAACGAACGTTTTCTTAGATGGCAAACCGGTCGATACCCTGGAGCCGGGCGGCTATTACGAAGTAGATACATTGCACAGCGATGCTGTAATCACAACGTCCGAGCCGGCGCTTGTTGCGCAGTACGCCACCAGCGCCTCAGCCGATGAAGTGAAGGTAGGCGATCCCTTCATGCTCATCGCCGTTCCCAACGACCGGTTCATCAAGGAAGTAACTACGACCTCCGTCGTAAACGGTTTTTTCGATCATTACCTGAACGTGGTTATCCCGAAGGATGCGCTCTCTTCGCTTAGCATTGACGATATCATCGCTGGGACCGGGAAGGATGCGCTTTGGACCAATCCACTGCGCGAAAGCCTTGCGCCGGGCGGGAATTATCTTGTACTAACATTCCACGTTCCCGAAGGACGGCATTTGCTGCGATGCGCGAAGCCCATGGCGGTATATGCCTATGGCTTCGGCAGTCGTGGCGATAATTACGATTCCTACGGCCATGCCTGCGGAATGAGGCTGGGGAAATAGCAGAATGCTGTGGGCTTCTTACTTCAATACCATAACCGGCCTCATCGCTTCATATCCGCCTGCCGAGAGGCGCAGGAAATAGGCTCCGGCCGGTAACGATTGAATATCGAACGATGCGGAAGTAACGTGCGTGAGCCGGATCGCCTTCGCGACTACCTCCATCCCAAGGATATTCAGGAGTTGCGCCTGGCAGGATGTATTTTGAGGATTGTTGCACGCTACCGTGAAGTCCAGCGCGTTGGAACTTGTCACGATCGAGGTAATCCGGAACGGCACCCCTTCCAACGCGCTCACCATCGGCCCATAGCCGCAAGCGAGTTCCAGC
>JAKAIL010000212.1 GCA_021825235.1 Bacteroidota bacterium
GCGGACATTCAAGCCCAGCATTACCGGAATATACGAGGCCGTCCGGTTCGTCGTTTGGAAGATTCCGGTACCCACCGGATCGTTCGTCGTTCCGCCGGTGGAAAGGTCGTACCCCGAAGCCGCTTCGAGTTCCAGACCCACAACGGGAACCGTTCCACTTGTGCTCCCGACAGAATCGACTTCATCGATGGGCAGGATCGGAAGATCGAGCGCGAGATTCATTTTTACGCCCTGGCCGGTACTCCACCAAACCTGGGACGTGCCATCGTAACCATAAAGTTGGCGTGCGCGTCCCAATCCCCAACCGGCGCTGGCTTTCACGCTAAAAATCGTTGGTAGCTCGCCGGGCCCCTGGTCGGCGTCCTGTGCGTAAACCGATCCGGCAGCGAGCATGACGCACAGTGCCGCCAGCAATAATCTCGTCTTTCCTCGTAGTCCCATAAGCATGAGTATAATTAACGTAGCACTCGAAGCCGCGCCTCGGCACGGCTGCGAAATTCGGTATTCGGATAATCGGCAATTAAGCGCTCGTAAGCACGGCGCGCACTTTGGGGCAGCCCAAGCCGCTCATAGCACTCTCCGATCTTAAATCCCGCCGCCGCGACTTTCGCAGAGTGCGGGAACTCGTCCTGCACACGCGTAAACGTTTGCAGGGCTTGATTGTACTCGCCTTCGCCATAATAGCACTCGCCTTCCCAATAGCGATAGTTTGGCGCAAAGGCGCTCGTAGGGTCCTCGCGTTCCAGCGATTGGAACGCCAGAAGCGCCTCGCCATAATTCCGGCTATTGAACAAAGCCAGCGCTTCATTGTACCGCTCCTGGTGCGTAGCGGGACCGGTCATGGGCGGAGGGGGAGCGGAGTATGCTGAGGGCGGATCCCCGGCCGGCGGCAGCGGAGTTCCGTCCGTTTGCACCTGAAGCGACTGGAGTTCGCGTTCCAACATGCGGATCCGCTCATGGTCGGCGGAGACGAGCGAGGTCATGCTGTCGATTACCTCGACGAGCTTTTCCTGGATCATCAGGAGCGAATCCACCTCATGGGAAAGCTCCGGAGTAGCGGCCCCCGGACCCCGCACAGCGGCTCGGCGAGCCTCCTGCTGTGAGGTACGGCAACCGCTTATGACCGCTATAATAACGGCAAAACTTATGGCAACGGCAAGCGTCCGGCGCGAAAGAATCATTTCTAAATTCCCTACAATAGCACAAAGATACAAATTTATCGTCCAAAAAGCAAGAAATCGGGATTTTTTGTGACCTCGGTATATGGCTCCCAAGCTCTCGGAACAAGTCAAGATAGCGCGGACGGTGAAACAGTAATCGACCACCCTTCATGGGTCTTAATGCAAATTGGACGCGCTCGATGTTGAGAGTTAGAATATCCAGGCGAAGCCGTATTCCAAACGTCTGGGCAATCGGGTCTTCTGATTCCCCATTCTCTAACAATTCGTATTTTTGCAATGGTATTCTCCGTTTTCCTCCTTCGATATTGAACATGCCACGCAAAAAAATCTCTCAATTCCCGATCGAAAAGCTTATCCACATAGTGCGTGATGAGCGGGTAATTCTCGATGCAGACCTCGCAGCCATCTATGATGTAACCACGCAGCGGCTGATGCAGCAATACCGCCGCAATAAGCGCAAATTCCCTTCGGACTTCGCGTATCTCCTTACAGGACAAGAAGTTACAAACTTGAAGTTGCAAAATGCATTCTCAAGTTGGGGAGGGAGGAGAACACCGCCCGTCGCTTTCACGGAACACGGAGCGATCATGGCGGCAACCATTTTAAACAGCGAACAAGCCGTTGTGATGAGCGTTTTTGTGGCGCGGGACTTCGTTAAGTTCCGGGAACTCCTCCTTACGGGCCAGGCCGCTGAGGCAAAGCTCGATCGCATACGAAAGAACTCACCCGCCGACTCGATGGGTACGAAGAGCAGATCAACCAGCTCTTCGACGAACTGCACGCCATTCTACCGGTTCGGCCAGCAACGCGCAAACGGATTGGATTTCAATTACCTGCCAGAGAAGTTTGAACGGTGCTTTAACTGCGACCAAAAAGTTTTCCACAAAATAGCATTCCTTACGCCACTGCCGAAATTGTGCTGTTTTAGGCACCTCAGCGGAACTCGATTTTGTTATAAGTATGCGTAAGAGTCCCAAATTTTGCCTACACCGTTTTTTATGGTCGAATCCAGCCCTTCATGAACAATTTCCCGACACCACGTATATAATTTGGCGAGGGGACGAACATTGCTCAATTTTCGTTACCCATCAGAATTATGAAAATTACTCCTCCCGCCCATATCGCGGCTCTCGAACCCTATAAGCCGGGCCGGCCCATCGCCGATGTCATGGCCGAGTATGGCCTTCAGGACGTCATCAAGTTGGCCTCCAATGAAAACCCGCTGGGACCATCGCCCAAAGCCATCCAGGCCGCGGTAGCTTCTTTGAGCGATTTGCACCATTATCCGAATGGCGGCAAATCGCTACGCGAGGCGCTCGCCTCGAGATATGACATAGCGGTCGAGGAAGTCATCGCCGGTTCCGGAAGCGAGGGTGTGATGAATACGCTCATGCGGACCTACCTCGTGCAAGGCGATGAAGTTATTACGAGCGATGGGACCTTCACCGGGTTTTATGTCCTATCCCATGCGATGGGCTTACGCCTGATAACCGTTCCCATGAAGGACTATGGCTACGATCTGGATGCCATCGCAACGCGAATTACTCAAGAGACGAAGCTCATCTATCTGGCGAACCCGAATAATCCGACGGGAAGCGTTGTAGGACGCAAGGAATTCGAAGCATTCTACAAGCGGGTTCCCAGGAGCGTTATCCTCTTGGTGGACGAAGCCTATTACGATTTCGCTGCCGACGATGTGCCGGATTACTTTACAACGGTCGACGATACCCGTCCCAATGTGGTGACGCTGCGAACGTTTTCGAAATCGCACGGGCTGGCGGGAATCCGAATTGGCTTTGGTACCGGTCCGAAGGAAATAATTGGGATGATGCTCAAGGTGAAGCTCCCTTTCGAGCCAAGTTCGCCGGCGCAGGCCGCCGGAATTGCAGCACTCGACGATGAAGATTTTTTGGCCCGGACCATCGAAACAAATCGCATCGGTAAAGGTTATCTGAAAGAAGCATTTCGCGAGCTGGGAATCCCCTACCGCAATACGGCCGGGAATTTCTTCCTATTGCCATTTAGGGCTCGCGAGGCGGCTCATGAATTCGTGACGGAGATGGAGCGGCGCGGCGTGATCGTTCGCCCGCTCGATGGCTCCGGGCTTCCGGACTGTGTGCGGTTCTCCATCGGCACGATGGAAGAGAACGAGCGGGCGATCCGGGCGGTGAAAGAAATCCTTGGCAAGGCGCCAAGCAATCAGCAAAAAAACTTAGCACTTTAGCACTCAGCACGTACTGTGGCCGACGAACTAACCGACTACCTCCGACCCGAGATTGCCAGCAGCCTCGGCTCGATGGAACTTGTCGCGAAGTTCGTGGTCGAGGGATTTATTACAGGGCTGCACAAGTCGCCATACCACGGGTTCTCCGTGGAGTTTGCAGAACACCGTCCTTACCTGCCCGGCGACGCCATCCGCAATATTGATTGGAAGCTCTTCGCCCGCACCGACCGCCATTATATCAAGCAATTCGAAGAGGAAACAAACCTCAAAGCGCATATCATTGTGGATGCCTCGCGCTCGATGAATTATACAAGCAATTCGAAGAGGATCACGAAGTATAAGTATGCCACGATGCTTGCCGCGGCGCTCTCCTACCTCCTCATGCGCCAGCAGGATGCCGTGGGGCTTGCCATCTTCGATGAGGAACTCCGCACGTTCATGCCGGCCCGGCTCAAACAAAGTTACCTCCGTGAAATGCTGCGGATTTTGCAAACCACACAGCCTTCGCACGAGACGCGGACCGAAACCGCGCTGCGCCGCGTGGCCGAACGGCTAACCCGGCGAGGACTCGTTATCGTCATCAGCGATTTCTTGGATGAACCGGAAGCAATAAAGTTACCGCTTTCGCTCATGCGCCATGCCGGTCACGAGGTGATAGCGTTCCAGGTACTCGATCCCGCCGAGCGGACTCTGGAACTGGATACCGCCGACGCCACCATCGTCGATGTCGAAACCGGCGAACAAATGCGCACGCAACCGTATCAATTGCAGGCGAGCTACCAAAAATCGGTCAATGAATTTTTGGGAACCTTGAAAGATTCTCTTCTCGCCGAAGGAATTGATTATCTCCTGCTCGAAACCACAACGCCCTTCGACCGGGCACTCCTCGAGTATCTGCACAAGCGGCAGGAGATGGGGTGAACCTGGATTACGCAGATTAGATGGATTTGCGGGATTTTAGACTCTAAATTTTAGTAGGGTGCGAGTCCTGTTGCAATGGCTAAGGCTCGATCAACATGGGATAATGTTTCCGGTGTGATTTTTCCGTACTCGCCGATAATTCTACTTCGATCAATTGCTCGGGTTTGAAGCAGTAAAATTTTTGAGTCACGCGACAATCCTGCCTCCGGGGCTTTTACCAACACTTCGATCGGTGAAGCATGGTCTGTGCGCTTGCTTGTGAGCGAGGCTACGAGGATCGTGCTTGCATGTTCATTGATCCATCCCGGCGAGAGGACGATAGCCGGACGAATTCCTGCTTGCTCATGCCCGCGAATGGGATCGAACACGGCTCGGATGATGTCGCCGCGTTCGAGCGGACCGATTTGCCTTTTCATACACTTCTTCTTCTAATGGATACCAGGCTCTGGATTCTTCGAGATAAATATCATTCATCTCTTTTAGACCTTCAATAACTTCCTTCCGAATCTTCTCACGCTCCGCTTCATTGATAAATTTTCTCATCAAATCATTGACAACCAAACTCCGGCTACCCGCTTCGACAGCTTTTTCGAAAGCTGTAAGTGTACGCTCGTCTATGGAATAAGTTCGTTTTCGAAGGTGCATTGTATTCCTCCTATTGCAATACCAACGGGAATACAAGTAGCCTCGTTCCAGTAGGTCAATTCTCAATCCCTCTGGCACAAGAGCACATAAATCTCTTGTTTGGCCGTGCATGAAAAAGCTGCTTCTGCTCCTTCTGCTGGTTCCGGCGCAGGTCTTCGCATCCAGTGCCGATAGCGGGCGATGCCCATGGAAGATGCCGTTTACTATACGAGTGCAAGCAGCAGGCTCTGACCACCGATACGAGCTTGCAAGGACTCTCTTGCCCGGTCGGTGGTACGAACACGATAGTGATTACGGAACGACGCCAAGTACAGATGGCGTAACTGTCACGGTCGATACATCGGGTTCGTATTTATCCGATAGCGTGCATTTTTCACTGAAGGATGACACTCTCCAATACTCAAGGCTTTCGCCCCGACAATTTTGGACACCGGTGTTGATTTCCGTAAGTATTGTATTTGCACGTGGGAAAGATTCCATTATTTCAATGCAGGCCTCAACCTTAGATGCATTCGGCGTTGGCGGCCCTCAAGGCTGGAACATTAGTTATGTTTTTGCGATATCAAATCTCGTCTTTAATGATTCCATGATCTATTGTCCGGATACATCTTTTCAGCGCCACAGCGTAAGCTTCACGCATTCTAATGAGCAGATTAAATATTACTCGAACGATTATGACTATGATGAGTATTTTGATGTCTTCACCGCCACGAACGTTACCCTCGCGGGTATTTTTCGTCCGATAATGCTCGGTCCATCCCCACCTGCGCCACCCGTCCCCGGCACTGGGTGTCCTTGGAAGGTACCGTTTACAATCGAAGTCCATGCCGCTGGTGAGACGTACACTAATGGTTCTTTCGTCCCTCAAGACGTTGGATCCACTATAGCTCTCAATAATGACGCGGTGCCGGATACAGAAAATTTCAGTTTTACCGTTGATAGTTTCTACTCGCTCAAAAATGATACACTTCGATATAAGGGCGGTTCGGACAGCGCATCCGTGCTGATAGCTTTCAAACCTGGCTCCGATTCGATTTTATCGATTAGCTGTTCGAATACCGTGAATGGACGGTCCAATTACTTTCAAATTTCTTCCCTGCAGTTCGATAGCACTGGCATTTTCGTCGCTGACTCCTCTTTCAGAAACCACAAGACTAGCATAACGGTCAATGGTGGTGGCATAGACTACGTTGGGCCGCACCAGTATTTCGCTGATGCTAACAATTTCGTGGCTTATTCTGCGAAACTCTCGGGAATTTTTCGTCCCACCGATTTGAAAGATTCTACGGCAACCTACAATCCGCTTCACATTCCATTTGAGATAGCAATCCGCGGCGAAGGGTCATATGATTCTTCATGGGGCATGCGTACATCCACGGATATGTCCATTACAGTCTGGTGTTCTTCTCCAGCGAATCCGAATTCTTTTTCCTTTCGGTCCGGTGGCATAGCTCACGATACATCGCTTGAAATTGACTTCGTTCCAAACACTGACTCAGTGAGCGAGATCACATTATCCGTTACAAATACTTTCTTCATGGACGGCCCCGGCTCGACATGCTCACCACTCGGTGATGAATGGCATCTTTTTACAACGACTTCACGCTTTGAGGTTCATAACTTAGTCTATGATAGCACATCTATTTCCTCCATGGATTCGTCATTCTGCGCACATCATATTTCGATGAGCATATCTAATGTGGATGATTATGACTGTGATTGGCAGCTAAGCTCAAGCACAAACTTGGCTTTCACCGCCACCTCCGCCACCCTTTCAGGCATCTTCCGCCCAACGCATTACACGTGTGCCGAAAGTGTTTCAGAGGCACAAGCCCAAGTGCCTTCGCTAAGGGTTGTTTCTTCAGATCATGAGCTTAATTGTTCCTTCGCTGCCTCGGAAATTGCGCGCGAGCTCGAAGTATATTCTATTTTGGGAACTCGCGTTGCGAGCCAGCCGGTGCAGATTGGCGAAAGGGAGGCTACGGTGTTCGGGCTTTCACCAGGCCTTTATTTTGTCCGGCTTGGTGATGCGTTTGGAAAGGCCATTGTGAGCGAGTAACACAGGGAAGCTGGAGCTTC
>JAKAIL010000213.1 GCA_021825235.1 Bacteroidota bacterium
ATTCCGCTGATTTGGTAACCGGCATTGCTTGAAGGATAGATGCACGAATTTGTTCGCAGGCTTCGATAGCACTTCCCGCATTCTGACTTGATGCGCAGGCAAGAGGGTCACGCACATCTAATTCATGATTACTCAGAAACGCCGTCGTCTCGATTATTGCCTCCCATTTCGGTTGGATTGACAATGTCAGTTGAAACAGTTTTGCTATATCATGGCATTTAGGGAAATAAATGGTGTTTTGCTGCAAAAACGCCTTCAGATAGTTCTCGGAACTTAAAAAAGCATGTAGGCAAACCCCATCGTTGGAAAAACCTCTTAGTCGCTTCATAGTCTTAAAATTGGATTCGGCGCGTTCAATCCATTCATAAACGAGCGGTTTGAATGAAGATGCTTCTAATGGAAGGGAGCCTTCCGCTCCTGAATCATCAGGTGCGGCTGGCAGTTCATCCTCGGAAGTTGACTTATATAAAACAATTCCCTCCTTACAAATATCATGCAAGAACCAATCCTTTTGTTGAAGCCGCCACTGTAGATCGGCAGATTTTCTGATTACTAAGTCCAGCGCGTGCGAAAAGCGAATGTGGCGTCGGATATCAAACGACAGATCTCGGTCACGGCCTTCGAAGTCCATGACGACAAGCAGGTCCACATCGGAGTCTTCGTTGGCAGTACCGCGCGCATACGAACCGAAAAGAATAATCTTTTCCGGCGAATACCGCCGCGCAATTTCGTTGGCGAAATTCTGAATTGCTTCCCGCGTTACCATTGCATTTACATACAGCAAATGGAGACTAAGAGTTTTACGTCCAAGAATTTATTATGAGAATTACTCCAACACCACAAATTTAGCGATGGCTTTGTCTTGATCCCCAACAGCCTCGATGAAGTAGGTGCCCGGCAGAAGTTGGACAGGAATAATGACCTGCCAGGGACCTGAGCTAACATTTTTAGCAAGCACGCACCGCCCGAGATCGTCCATGACTTTGAGCGTTATATCGTCCGCATCATGCACAGTAATGATCAGCTTTCCAGCGGAGTAAGAGACCTGGGTGATTCGAAGCGCAGTATCGCTGGCACTCTGTGTTGGAATTCGAGAAGCCAAAAACTCACGAATGCCATCCTGCGACACGGCGAATAAATTATAACGAGGAGTTCCCGCGGGGAGGGCAAGGTCCGTATAGTGATAGGATGCGCCGGTTTCGGACTGAGCTCTGAGGGAATCGTCATTCCAAAAGCTGGCGATGGTTTCGGAATCGGTCGTAACAGAATTCTCGAAGTACGTGCGGTCAATTTCAAAACCGGCAAGGTTGACTTCCGAGGCAGTTTGCCAGTGGAGCAACACGCTATCCCCGCATTGTTCTGCTGTGAAATTTTCCAACTCCACCGGCAACGGCACATCCGTATAACCTTCCGAGAGCATCCAATAAAAGGTCCCGGAGTCATTTGGCCAGCCAAGCATCGTGGTATCCCAGGTGAATAGGTTTTGGGAAGGATCATACTTCGTAATTCCACTGAAGGCCCAGTTTGCCCCGCGATTACGCGAACGCCAGAAATGGAGTTGCGCCGCGCCGGCCCCATTGAATTCATCGCAATGGACCTGAACGGAAATCGTGTCCGGGATTCCCAACTGCGGGCCATCCCCGGGCGAAATTGCATAATAACGAAGCACGGGGACATTAACAGGATTCGCTCCCGGTGGGAGGTAACCCGTCGTGCGCACGATCTTGGTCCTGCCGAGGTACGGGTCGGTTCCGGAATGGATAATAATCCCTGCGAAGGTATCGATGGGGTCCACGGAATCCATTGTTTTAGGGAACTCAGAATAGACGCGACCGATGAGATGTCCACCACAGGGGCCACCTTGCTCAATAAAGCTGCCGAGGACGTCGAGCGAATCGCAGGCGGTATCACTTGCGAATCGAACAGTGAGCACCATGTTGGGCGCAACGATAACGTTCCCAAGCTGCGATGGCCCAGACCAATGGCAGGTATCTTTCGCTGTTCCGGTGTCCCGAGCACGGAACACCCACGTATCCCGTCCGAGCGAAAGGATGCCGCAGCCATGGAGTCCAGCGCCCGCCGCGCCGGATTCTCCTTCATTGTCGTTAATCACATCGCCGGAAATGGTAATTGTTTGCTTTGCATAATCGGCGAGCAAACTTGCCCCGAACTCAACGTGTAATGTTCCCAGCACCGTGAGAGGATTCGATCGATACGATGCCGACACATTATTTAGCAAGAGGTTCTGGTATGCCTGTCCGCTTACAGTATGGAGCAGGTAGGAAATGTCCGTTGGATGTAAGTTTGTTGCATAGTACTCGAAGGAGCTTCCGGAATCCAGCACAAAGTAAGGGCTTCGCGAGGAATCGAAGATGCCGGAGGAAGCAGAAGGGAACGATGTGCTCGTACGGAATACGGAGCCGGCAGCACACTGAATGATAGGATGAGCCAAGCTCGAATCCGCGAACCATCCATTCCCGGCATCGAGTATTCCAGTCACCGAGATAACGGTATCTGCCGAGCTGGTCGAATCGAGAAAAATCGTATCACTTCCAAAATAAAGTGAGCCGTTAACCGTCAGAAGAGCGAGTGGTGCGGTAGAGCTATCGAGCCAAACCGAATCGCCAGGTTGGACCACCGCCGTGTCGCCGGCCTGAGGGATGACACCACTTAGCCAGACGGCCGGGGAATGCCATGGGCCGCTGGCAGTCGTCGTACACAAGGTAGCCTGGCTTTGCTGAGCATAGAAAAGCAAACCGAGTACGGTCCAGGCAGGCAGCCAATAGCCAGCCAGAATTCGAGTGAATAAAATGCGAATCGCGCTCACGACTGGCAAATCCTCATTTTTAGATACTCAGCCACAATGGCTTCGAACACCAAAAAAAATTGGAGTGATTCCGCCCAAACTGGCGTTTCAGGGTCACCTAAATTCTTCGCACCCTGGTCCGGTCGCCGGCCATTGATGTCCATCGCCACGGATCGGGTGTTAGTCGCATATTAAAATCATCACGTCTCGCTATGTCCGCGATCGCAGCTACAAACGAGAATTCGCTTTGGATCCGCTCCAGGGGTTGGGATCTCACGTGGATTTCCGGCTCTGCGTTGCTGATGGTTATCCCATACGCCTCGTATTACCTCGGGCAAGCGCTGGGCTTTGCGCCGGACGTTGCTCGCAATGGGGTCAACATGCTCATCGCCTTCCTCATCGGCGGGCCACACATGTATGCGACTCACCTGCGTACGACATTCGACCCCGAATTCCGTCGCCGGCACCCAACGATTTTAGTAGCGGCCCTCCTCATTCCGGCGGGGGTAATCTTTTTCGGGTATCACTACTTCGTGCTGCTGCTGACGTTCTTCTTTTTCTGGGCGAGCGTGCATGTGCTACACCAGATCGTCTATTTGGTGGATTGCTATAATGGCCGGCAACCGAAAGCACCCACGCTACGCTCGAAGGTGATCGATTATGCGGTGGTGCTTACAGCACTTTATCCGGAAGCTATGTGGCGCTTTACGCACAATTCCTTCACCGTTGGGAAGAACCTGCTTTACTTTCCGGATTTCCTGAAAGTCGGCGCGACGACCGCATGGTACGAACTTACGCCGGGAAACATCTTGTGGATGTTGAGTGGCATTGTCTTTACCGGTGCGCTGGCCCTGTATATTTCGAAAACATATCAGGAATTTCGTAGCGGGCAAGGCAATATTCCGAAGACGGTCCTAATTTCGGTAACCGTCATCGCCACGTTCATCACCCCATTCTTCCACGAGCTGGATGTGGCCTTCCAGGGCCTCAACTCCTGGCATTCCTTCCAATATCTCGGGCTTACCTGGTATATCAACCGCCTGCGGTATGACCGCGGCGAGCGATCGAAGAACCTCAGCAGTTTTGCGAGGCCTGGCGAGTGGTGGCGATATTACGGGTTCACGGTAGCGATGACGGTTATTGCCATTTCGCTGATTGCGGGGCTGGTATTTACGCGGCAATACACGGGCCTATCGTTCGATCAGTGCTATTACATGATCGTGCTCTCCTTCCTGCTCACGCACTATTACCACGATCACATCATCTTTACCGAGATGCCGGATTTCAATCCTGCTCCAGCCCGCAGCGAGGGCTTTGCGCTTGGTGTGCAATCCTAACCTTAGGACGTTCATTGCGCGCGCAATCGAAGAGCGTAGATTCACCGTAGCTCATCAAACCTTCTCCTTTCTCTCGGCGTTTCAGGGCCGGTTAAAATACGGGGCGGCTATATTCGTCCATATTATTCCAATTTTTCAGGTTTTCAAGCCTTTTTCGGTTCAACTTTTTTCGTAAATGGATTCATCGAAGACAACGACAATCGGGCTCATACTCATTTTCGTAGTCTTCATTGGCTGGCTCATTATGATGAATAATGAGGAGTCGAAAGTAGCGAAACAGCAGCCCCGGCCTGCACCCGCAGAGACTACCCACGTTACTCAGCCTGCACCATTCGCTGCCGCGCCTTCGGAGACACCGAACGGAGTTACTCCCGCTCAGCAATCCAACGTTTTTGAAACCAGCTCTGCCACTCCGGTCGTAACGAAGACGATCGAGACGCCGCTTTTCACCGCACAGATCAGCTCCGATGGTGCGGCGATTACCAGTTTCGTCCTGAAGCAATACAAGACCTGGCAAAAAGCACCCGTACAACTCGTGGATACTGCCACGCACCAGGGCGCTGATATCGATGTGAAATTCGTCGCCTCCGATGGCAGAGTCGCGGCCACGAATGCGATGCCGTTTGAAATGGATGCGAAGCCGGTCACGCTTGGCCCCAAGGACAGCATGAGCTTCTCTGCAATTTATCGGCTGGATAGTAACCGGTATATCGAGAAGATATTCCATTTCGATGGAGCACATTATGTAATCGGCATCGAATACCGATTACATGGTCTGGAAAATTCAGTAAGTGGCTATCACTATACGGCGTCTCTGGATTCGCCAATTCCATACGTGGAAGAGCGCGCTACGGACGAAACGGCAAATTCCAAAGCGTTTGCCGGGCAAGCCGGAGAAATGGAGGACTTGACGGTTACGAAATCAGGTGCGCGCGATCACAAAGCGATCGATGGATCGATTTCGTATGCCGGGATGCGAAACCAGTACTTCGAGGAAGCGATGATCCCCGTAAACACCAGGACATTGGGTGCGCAGATTTCGGGCTACGGAGTTCCTGCGCCAGCGGTCGAAGGAAAAGTTATTTCGCAATACGCTGCTTCCATTAATGTTCCCATCGCGCGCGAGCAGGATGAACTACTGAACTTCAAGCTGTATTTCGGCCCGCTCGAATTCGATCGTGTCGCCGCGCTGGGTGTTGGCCTCGAACAGACCATGAACTTCGGCTGGCCCGTGGTCCGCCCCATCGCGATCTATATTCTCATGCCCTTCTTTTTGTGGCTGCATGGCTTCTTTGCGAATTGGGGCATCGTAATTATCGTCTTTTCTATTATCATCAAGCTTGTCACGATCCCACTCTCGACGGGGCAAATGCGCTCGATGAAAAAGATGCAGGTCGTGCAGCCGATGGTCACGGAACTTCGCGATAAGTACAAAGACGATCCGAAGAAGATGAACGAAGAGTTGCTGAAAATCTATCGGACATACGGCGTGAACCCTGTAGGTGGGTGCCTTCCGCTTATTTTGCAGATGCCGATTCTCTTCGCACTGTATGAGATGCTTCGGAACGTAATCCAGCTTCGTCAGGCGCCGTTCGCGCTGTGGATTCACGACCTCTCCATTCCCGATTCCGTTTTCCACTTCCCTGCCGGAATCCCATTTATCGGGGATTCTCACATGAGTGGGTTGACGCTCCTGCTCGTCATCACGATGATTATACAGCAGCAATTCACAGTAACGGATCCGCGCCAGAAGCAGATGATGTATTTTATGCCGCTCATCTACCTCTTCATGTTCAATAATTTACCGAGCGGCGTGGCGCTATACTACTTCATGTTCAACATTTTCGGCGTATTCCAGCAATTGTATATCACAAAGTTTGCGAAGGCCCCATCGCTGGAAGAAATGAAAAAGAATCCCAAAAAAGGTGGCGGATTCATGGCGCGGATGCAGGAAATGGAAAAACAGCAACGGGCCCTCCGCCAGCAACAATATGCCGGCAAAGGACTCCCCGGCGCGAAGAAACGCAAATAAGCTATTTTACGGAAAATTATTCGGAAAGCACTGCTTTTCTTAAGCGGCCTACCCGTTCTGGGCCAAGTGCGCGAACAAGTGGAGAATGGAGGAAGTCGAGCAGCGGTATCCTTTCGCTCTTTCCGCGCTTGCGCCCGCCTTTACATTCCGATATTTCCTCATACACAATCTCGAATGTGTTTTCACCGGTTGGATAAATGCGAATCGGGAACAGGTGGCAGCTCATCGGTTTCGGGAACCCTTCTATTTCGCCCGCACGGTACGCTTTTTCGATAGCACAATAGGCTGTTTGTTCGGTGACTGGACCACGCCCCGGATGCTTGCTATTCCGTTCCGCTCCAGAGGAAGGGGAGTCATAAGTTACAAATATGCAGTCGCGGCCACGGATGGCGGGGATGGTAAGGGAACCATCGCGCTCGCGACGCCAAACGCCTTCGTTTGCAATCGTCGCAAGCGAATCTTCGCTTAAATACTTTCGCACGATGGGAAGAACCCGTTCCAATTCTGCAATTTCGCTCTCCAAAATAGGCGCTCCGGCTTCTGCAGGCATGGTGCAACACGCGCCGTGGCAAATGCTGAGATCGCAGCCGAAGTGTGTCGTTCCTAACTCACGATCAACCCTGAAGCGGGCGATTTTCCCATAGATTGGCAACGAAATGGATTCCGGGTTCGTCATCGGCCCGAAAAAAGCAATCTTCCCCCTTCTCCGTTCCATTCGCGGAATTATGAAATTGTAGTAGCACCTTAGAAATGTCAGGTTCTTAGCACAATAGAAATGTCAGGGTTTCGGGAAGACCGCTACTGCTGTTTGGACGAACTTTCAGCAGGAGCGGTCGATGACGGAACTACTGACAATGA